>NZ_JBWKQM010000014.1:0-186476 GCF_059418745.1 Rhodoferax sp. GW821-FHT07F03 | reverse complement strand
GAGGTGGCCAACCACCTGATCTTTCTGCACAAGGGCCAGATCGAAGAGCAAGGCGTGCCGCGCGAGGTGCTGGGCCAGCCCAAGAGCGAGCGGCTGCAGCAGTTCCTGTCGGGCAGTTTGAAGTGAAGCCCATCGCTGACTTGCGCACCCTGCTGGCCAGCATGGAGCCGGTGCTGAACGACGGCGTGTTTGCGTTCGCCAGCCTGCCTGCCGGCTATTCCATCGGCTTGGAGGATGTGGTGGCCAGCATCCACGAGCCCGAAGGCCTGTCTGTGGTGTTGACCGAAGCCCGGGCACTGGCGCTGCAGCTATCGGTGCTGTTCCGCTGCGCATGGATCACACTGACCGTGCATTCCGACCTGCAGGCCGTGGGCCTGACCGCCGCGTTTGCACGGGCGCTGGGCGACGCAGGCATCAGCTGCAATGTGGTCGCCGGTGCCCACCACGACCACATCTTTGTGCCCGTGGAGCGGGCGCAGGACGCGATGGCCGCCCTGCGCCAGTTACAGCAAAGCACCGCTAAATAAATATAAAAAATCCGTGCGACGCCTATATCTACTGCGCAACCAGCTACATATTTAATAGCACAAGAAGCTAAAAAAGGGCGTTGTTTACACTGGGGGCCTCTGCTTTTGCACTCTGTCGCCCGCGCCCGTGAACAACCCCATCGTCTCCTCCCTGCTCCCCGTGGTCCTGCTTATCGCCTTGGGCTGGATCGCCGGCCGCCGCCAGTGGATAGGCCCAGGCTCGGTGAAAGACCTGTCCAACCTGGTGTTTCTGCTGCTGTCGCCGGCCCTGCTGTTCCGCAGCATGAGCGTGGTGCATGTGCAGGACCTGAGTCTGAAGCCGGTGGCGGCCTACTTCCTGGGCGCGGGGGTGATATTCGCGGGCACGCTACTGGTCTATGGCTTTAACCGCACAGCCGCCGTGCTGGGCATGGCCAGCACCTATAGCAACACTTCGATGATCGGCATCCCCCTGATTGGCCTGGCCTACGGGCCGCCGGGCATGGTGACGCTGCTGACCCTGATCTCCCTGCACGCCCTGGTGCTGCTGACCCTGGCCACTGTGGCGGTGGAGTTGGCCGTAGCCCGCGAAAACGCCCGCAACGGCGGCCCCCAGCACCATGTGGCGGTGCTGGTCTGGCAGGCGGTGCGCAATGCGGTGCTGCACCCTGTGCCCATCCCCATCGTGGCCGGCCTGCTGTTTGCCCAGACTGGCTGGACCATCCCAACGGTGATAGACACGCCTTTGATGCTGCTGGGCCAGGCCTTCAGCCCGGTGGCCCTGGTGATGGTGGGCATCACCCTGGCGCAGAACCGAGTTGGACCGCAGCTGCGCCCGGCGCTGGGACTGGCGCTGGCGAAAAACCTGCTGCATCCCGCGCTGGTGGTGCTATTTGGCTGGCTGCTGGGCCTGCATGGTTTGTCGCTGATGGTGATGGTGGTGGCAGGCGCCATGCCCATGGGCGCGAACGTATTCCTGTTCGCGCAACGCTACCGCACCAAGGAAGAAATGATTACCGCCAGCGTAGCCGTGTCCACCGTGCTGGGCCTGGTCACGGTCACCGCGGTGATGAGCTTCGTGTCCTGGTGGTATCAGTAACCCGCTACTGAATCCACTGCATTCAGTAGCGGCTGGCCGCTGCGCACGCGCTGCAGGTTGTCCAGTATCTGCGCCACGATCACACTGGCCTGGGCGCCGGAAGCCATATGCGGCGTGACCACCACGCGCGGGTGCGCCCACAGCGGGCTGGATGCAGCCAAGGGCTCCTGCGCAAACACATCCACCACCGCGCCGCGCAATGTGCCGTGGTCCAAGGCCTGCAGCAAGTCGTCCACCACCAGGTGCTCGCCGCGCCCGCAGTGCACCAGGGCTGCGCCGGGCTTCAAACGGCTGAACAGGTCCTTGCCCAGAATGAAGCGGGTCTCGGGTGTCAGGGGCAACAGGCAGACCAAAATGTCCGGCGCCTGCAGAAAATCATCCAAAGCGTCCGGCCCGGCATAGGTGCGCACACCATCGATGGCATGGGCAGACCGCGACCAGCCGCAGATCACAAAGCCCTGAGCCCGCAGCACCTGCGCAATATGGCCGCCCAGCACGCCCAGGCCCATCACGCCCACATGGGTTTGAGCGGGAGTCTTCTGTACCGGCATCTGCCAGACGCGCTGCGCCTGCTGCTGCTGCGCGCGGTCCAGCGCTCGGTGGTAGTACAGCACGGACCACAGCACGTACTCGGCCATACCCACAGCCAGCCCGGGGTCCACGATACGCGTCACCGGCAGCTGGGTGGACGCCGGCAGACGCTGCAGCACGTGCTCTACACCGGCCGCAATCGAGCACACCAGGCGCAAGTTCGGCAGGCTCTCGGCCAGGCCCGGTGGCGGAAACCAGGCGGCCAGGGCCACCACGTCGGCCGGGTCGGGCACATCCGGCCACAGACGTACCTGCACATCCGGCCAATGGCGCTCAGCCTCGGTACGGAAGGCAGCATGCAGCCCGCCCAAATCATCGGTATCGCTGCACACCAGCAGAGTCGGCATAGTGGAAGTTCAGTTGCGGTAAGAGGGGTCGATGCGGTCCAGCTTGCGCAGCCAGGCCGCCCAGAGAATCTGGCGCTCGTGCTCCACGCTTTGCAGCTGCTCACAGGCATGCTGGCTGAGGTGCACGGGCATGGGGCTTACCGGGCCGGCCGTCGCGGCCATCTGGCTGGCCGCCATCTGGATTTCGCAGGCGCGGTTCAAGTAGTACATGATACAAAACGCGTCGGCTACCGTAGCCCCCACCGACAGCAGTCCGTGGTGGCGCAGGATGAGCGCAATATTGTTGCCCAGCGCCTGCTGGATGCGTTCCCGCTCGCCCAGGTCGAAGGCCACGCCTTCGTAGGCATGCACGCCGACCCGGCCATAAAACTCGGTGCTGATCTGGTTCAGCTGCAGCAGCCCGCCATCGCAGGCCGCCACCGCCATGCCAGCCAGGGTATGGGTGTGGATCACGCAATCCGCATGTTGCCCGCTCATGTGCACCGCGCTGTGCACGGTGAAGCCGGCCACGTTGTAGTCAGCGCCTCCTGACACCACGCGGCCCTGCATGTCCACCACCAGCAGGTCGCTGGCGCAGACCTCGTCGAACATCTTGCCAAAGGGGTTGATCAGGAAACGCTCTTCCCCATCATCCTCTCCACCAATGGACGGCAGGCGCGCCGAAAAGTGGGTGTAGAGCGTGTCGTCCCAGCCAAACAGGGCGGCCAGGCGGTAGGCCGCAGCCAGGTCGCGGCGCAAGGTGGCTTCGTCAGTCGTTACGGTCATATCAAGCGTCCAGTCCCATGAATTTGCGCACACGCTCTGTCGTGGCGCTAGGCGCGTCGGGTTGTTGAATCTGCTGCGGGGTGGCGTCCAGCTGGACCAGGCCGTTCTCCATGAACAGCACGCGGTCGGAGATGGCCAGGGCGAAGTCCATCTCGTGGGTCACGATCACCATGGTCATGCCCTCTTGCGCCAAGTCCTGGATCACCTTCAGCACCTCGCCCACCAGCTCGGGGTCGAGTGCGGATGTGGGCTCGTCGAACAGCATCACGTCGGGCTCCATGGCCAGGGCACGTGCAATCGCCACGCGCTGCTGCTGGCCGCCGGAGAGCTGGTGGGGGTACTTCTGGTGGTGCGCCAGCAGGCCCACTTTGTCCAGCAGCTGCAGCGCGCGGGTGCGGCGCAAAAGCGCATCTGCGGGCTGCTGGTGGTAGCGCGGCGCCAGGCAGACGTTGTCCAGCACGGTGAGGTGCGGGAACAAATTGAAATTCTGGAAGGCCATGCCGATACGGCCAATGCCTTTGCGCACGCGGCTGCTGTCCAAAGGCTCGTTGGCGTGGATATAGTTTTCGCCAAACAGAATGATCTCGCCCTGGTCGATTTTCTCCAGGCCGTTGATGGTGCGTATTAGCGAGGTCTTGCCCGAGCCGGATGGCCCGATGATGGAAATCACCTCGCCCGCTGCCACCTGCAGCCCTATGCCCTTGAGCACCTGGTGCGGCCCGTAGGCCTTATGGATATTGCGCAGCTCCAGGGCGGCAGGCGTACCGGCTACGGCCACCACCGGCTGCAAGGCTACCGGACCACCCAGCTCACCGCGCAGCGCGGTACACGCAGCGGCGTCCAGTGTCACGGGCTGGCGCGTGTGCAGGTCCAGCCGCTTCTCCAGCCAGCTGAACAGGGTGCTGAAGATAGTGACCAGAAACACGTAGTACACGGCCACGGCCAGCAGGGTTTCCATCACCAGAAAGTTCTGCGAATACAGGCGCAGACCAGTCATCAACAGTTCGGGCAGCGAGATCACCGACACCAGCGAGGTCAGCTTGATGATGGTGACGTATTCGTTGATCAGCGTGGGCAGGGCGATACGAAAAGCCTGCGGAATCACGATCAGGCGCATGGCGCCAAAGCGGCCAATCGCCAGCGCCTTGCCCGCCTCGCGCTGGCCCTTGGCCACCGACAGCAGGCCGCCACGATGGATCTCGGCCATATAGGCGGCCTCGGTCAGCACCATGGCGAGCAGGCCGGCAAAGAAGGGTTCACCAATGATGCTGCGGCTGGCCGGGAATATCTGCGGCAGATTGAACACAAACACCACCAGCACCAGCAGCGGCACGCTGCGGAACAGCCACACATAAAATGCGGCCGCCGCGCTGATCCAGCGCGACTCGGCAATCCGCGCGCAGGCCACCAAAAAGCCCAGCACCAGGCCCAGCCCCCAGGACAGCGAGCCCAGCTCAACCACCGTTACGCAGGCCCGCCAGAACACCCCCATGGAAAACAGAGAGAAGAAATACGGCCAATCCAATTCCATGCAGATGCTCCTGGTTCTCTAATGCCGCGAGGGCTTACTTGGAAGCGACGGGTTCCAGGTCGTACTTCTTGATCAGCGCTGCGTATTCGCCGCTGGCCTGGGCGGCAGCCAAGGCTTTCTCCAGCGACTGGTACAGCGCGGTGTTGCCCTTCTTCACGTAGATGCCCAGGGTTTGTGGATAGACCAGCGCGGGCGAGCTGATGGTGATGCGGCCCTTGCTGCGTTCTGCCAGCATCTTGGCGGCGCCGGCGATTTCCAGCTGGGCCTGGATGTTCTTCGACAGCAGCGCTTGCGAAGCCTCAGGTGCGGTCGGGAACTCGCTCACGGCCACGGCGGGCTTGCCGTTCGGCACGCAGTAGTCGGTGGACAGCTTGGCCAGGGCCTTGACCCAGCTGGTACCGGCTTGTAAGCCAACCTTCATGCCGCACAGTTCCTGCTCGGTCTTGGGGCTAACGCCGCCATCCTTGGCGACCATGATGGAAGCGCCGGTGCGGGCATAGGCAATCGCATCGGCCTGGGCCATGCGCTCGGGGGTGATGTACATGCCGGAGATTACGGTATCAAACTGGCCGCTGCCCAGGCCCAGGATCAGGCTGGGGAACTTGGTGTCCACGAAAGCCGGCTTGGTCTTCATGTCCTTGCTCAGCATCTCAGCCACATCGGGGTCAAAGCCCACGACCTTGTCGCCCTGCCAGGATTCAAACGGGGGGTAGGTGATTTCCATGCCGACCTTGATCTGGCCGGGGGTCAGAGTTTGGGCAAATGCAGCGGCCGGCAGCAAGGCCGCCAGTGCCACAGTCAACAGGCTGCGTTGCAGGGACGCGGTACGGATGGTTTTCATCATGGTGGTTAACTCCTGGGGTGGGTGGACAAATAACGGAAGTGAAACGGGGTTCAGGCAATGGCCTGTGACTTCAGGTGGCCGAAGCTATTGGGCTTCAGCGCACCTTCTGGCAGGGCGATTTCACCGGCCTCTACCTTGCGTTTGAGGTAGGTATAGGTCTGCTGGGCCTGCGAATACATGTGGTCGCCGATCGACAGCTCGCTGTAGCTGGTGCTCGCAGATGCACGGGCAAACTGCGGCAGCGGGCGGATGCGCGTGTGGTAGTCGCAGGCAAAGAACAGCGGGAAGGAATAGCGCTCGTGCTGCACCTTGCGCACGCGGTGCGAGGTGGAGGGGAAAGCGCCAGCGGTCATCACCTCCAGCATGTCACCGATGTTGATCACAAAAGCCTCTTCACCAGCCTCGGAATACGGCGGAGCGTCAACCCAGACACCCTGGTCATTCATCACTTCCAGGCCGGGCTGGTCGGCCAGCAGCAGGGTGAAACACTCGTAATCGGTGTGGGCGCCTATGCCGGGCGCATCCACCGCCTCGGTATCCACGGGGTAGTGGATCAAGCGCAGCTTAGACGGCGGGCAGGTCACCATGGCCTCAAAGAAGTCTTCCGACTGGCCCAGCGACAAGGCAAAGCCACGGAACAGCTGGCGACCGAGGGCGAACACCGCCGCGTAATAGCTGGCCACTGCGGCCTTGAAGCCGGGCAGATCCGGCCATTTGTTGTTACCGATCAGCGGCGTGCCAGCCAGCACCAGCGGGTGGTCGGCAGGCACTTCAAAGCCGATGTCGAAGGCTTCCTTGTGGTCGGGCCGGCCTTTGGAATACACCTCTTCGCCTTCGGGCACATAGCCTTTGTGGCCCCAGGATTCGCCGATGTAGTAGCGCATCTTCCATTCCATCTGCTGGGCGAACAGCGTGCGGCTGGCCTCGCGCAGACCGGCCACCAGCTTGGAATCGATGCCGTGGCCAACGATGTAGAAAAAGCCCACATCGCGTGCCGCCTGGCCCAGGGCATCGGCCACCGTCTGGCGCTGCGCCAGGCTGTCGCTGTAGAGGCCGCTGATGTTGATCACGGGCAAGGCCGTGAAGTTACGTGGTCCGGGTTGCATGCTCAGAGTCCTGCCGTGGGTTGGGAGATGTTGTGTTGCGACCAGCGCTGGAAATGCTGCCGCTCTTCCAGCGCCATCCAGCGGTTGACGGACCACAGGTCGGCCACCGGGCTGCGCGTGTAGGGCATCAAATGCATATAGCCATCCGGGCCGAACTCGGGGGTCAGCGTGGCCGTGGCGTAGCCCTGGGCACGCTGCGCAGCCCAGATGGATTCCCAGAAGCGCTGATGGAACGCCAGCTCGGGCGCGTACTCGGGTGCCGCCGGGTCGGGCACCTGCGGCCCTTGGGCATAGGCCACACGGGCCTGGATATGGTGCACGCGGTCGATGAATGGCTGGAAGTCGTCCAGCGGGTCGTCCAGCAGACGCTCGCACACCACCACCCAATGGCTGATGTCGGCGGTGTAGCGCAGCTGGGGCAACTGGCGAGCTATGTCCAGTGTGACCCAGGGGCTGTACAGCGAGCTGGCACGGTGCGTCTCGAAGGTGCAGGCAATGCCCGCCGCATCTGCCAGGGCTTGGGCCCGGCCCAGAAAGTCCACCTGCGCAGTCAGGGGCCAGCGGTCGTTGCCGGCCAGCAGATTCACGAAACGGGGTGCTATGTCTGCCGCTGCATCGAAGGCGCGGGCCAGGTGCTGCAGATGCACCTCGGGGCCGTCCTGCTGGCGCGGGATTACATCGGCGCCGGTGAACACGGTGGCAATGTAGTCCAGCGCCTCGGCACGAAGGGTATCGCGCAGCACACGCCGAGCCGATGTATCCAGGGGCAGGCGGGCTTCCAAGCCCGTGCAGCCGGCTTCGCGCAACTGCTCCACACAGGCCACCATGTCCGTGGTCGCGCCCCAGGTAGAGCGAAAAATCTTGAGTTCCATGGTCTTATCTCAGCGGTACGCCACGCCGGGCAGCACGCACAGCATTTCGTAAAGCAAGTTCGCTGCCAGTTGCGAGGTATTGCCGCTGAGGTCATAGGGTGGCGACACCTCCACCAGGTCTCCGCCGACCAGGTTCAGTCCTTTGCAGCCGCGCACGATTTCCAGCGCCTGGATGGCGGTCAGGCCGCCCACTTCGGGAGTACCGGTGCCGGGGGCCCAGGCGGGGTCGATGCCGTCAATGTCAAAGCTGAGATACACCGGGCCACTGCCCAACTGGGTGCGCACCTCGGCCATCAAGGGTGCCAGCGACTGGTACCAGCACTGCTCGGCCTGCACCAGGCGAAAGCCCTGGTCCACACCCCATTGGAAGTCGCCGCTGGAATAGCCCTGGGCACGCTGGCCGATCTGCACCACGCGCTTGCAGTCCAGCAGGCCCTCTTCCACCGCACGGCGGAAGGTGGTGCCGTGGGCAATCTTCTCGCCAAACATGTCGTCATTGGTATCGGTGTGCGCGTCCACATGCACCAGGCCTACCGGGCCGTGCTTGCGCACAATGGCCCGCAGGATGGGCAATGTGATGGTGTGGTCGCCCCCCAGCGTCAGCGGGATCACCGGGTGCTGCAAAACGCTGTCGTAGCTTTCCTCGATGATGCGCACCGACTCCAGCAGGTTGTAGGTGTTGATGGCCACATCGCCAATGTCGGCGACCGACAACGAGTCGAACGGCGCCGCCCCTGTCGCCATGTTGTAGGGCCGGATCATCACCGACTCGGCGCGGATCTGGCGCGGCCCGAAGCGGGTGCCAGCGCGCAGCGAGGTGCCGATGTCCAGTGGCACGCCGATGAAGGCAACGTCCAGGCCGGCTGCGCTGTCCATGGCGGGCAGGCGCATCATGGTGGAGCGACCGGCAAAGCGCGGCATCTCGTTGCCGCCCTGGGGTTGGTGAAGAACTTTGGACATCTCGCGGGGACCTTTGGAACTGGAAGCCAGAAACTGGGTTGAACTTTAGCCAGCCCTGGTTATGAAAAAATAGTAGAAAACAAATAATCAGTTTCGACTTTTCACAACTAAACAGCATGGCGACTCCCCCTGGCACCGACTTCAAGCTGCTGCGCATCTTTGCCAGCGTGGCGCGCAACCAAGGCTTTGCCCGCGCACAGCAGGAGCTGAACCTGACCACCTCGGCCATCAGCACCTATATGACCCAGCTGGAGGCCCAGGTCGGCTTCAGCCTGTGCCGGCGCGGGCGCGGTGGCTTTGCGCTAACGCCCAAGGGTGAGCTGCTGTTGTCCGAAACCCTGCGCGTGCTGGGCGAGCTGGACAGCTTTGATCTGTATACCCAGTCGCTCAAGGGCGAGCTGGGCGGCACCCTGAAGATGGGCGTGCTCGACACCACGGTGACCGACGTCTCGCTGCCGCTGGCCCAGGCGATTGGCGTGTTTTCCAGCAAATTCCCCGGCATGCACCTGAGCCTGCTGATACGCAGCCCCTATGAGCTGCAGAAGGGCCTGCTGGACAACGAGCTGGACATTGCCGTGGGCTTCTTCCCGGCCAAAGCCAATGGCCTGGTCTACCACCCGCTGTACCGCGAGCAGCAATGGCTGTACTGCAGCGACAGGCATCCCTGCTTCAGCCAACGGGCGGTGCAGCCGGCCTATGTGTCGGAGCTGAACGTGGTCAGCCGCAGTTACTGGAGCCAGACCGAGCTGGGCCGCCATGGCTTCAAGCGCAGCGTGGCCACGGTGGAGAGCATGGAGGCGCAGCTGATTCTGATCCTTTCGGGCGGCTACATAGGCTACCTGCCCGAACACTACGCCCAGTCCTGGGTGGAGCAGGGGCGGCTGAAGGTGCTGCTGCCGGCCGAGTTCGGCTACCAGTCGCAGTTTTCGCTGGTGTTCCGCCGGGGCCGCAGCCGCGAACTGCCGCTGCAGGCCATGCGCGAGTTGCTGCAGCCGGGCAAACGTTCAACCAAGGGGTAAAGTGGATTGCCCACAAACGCTACATATTTCATAGCTACTCACGCAGATAGAATCTGCGCCAACGGCCTAAAAACCTTGTAAATTTAAACTAGCGTAAAAGCGGGTTCTGGCTGAACAGCTCAGCCGCCCAGTCCACAAATGAGCGCACCTTGGCGCTCAGGTGGCGGTTCGGCGGGTACACCACGTAGACCGGCACGGTTCGGATCGACCACTCGGGCAACACCTGCACCAGTGCACCGCTGGCCAGATGTGGCGCGGCCATGAAGCTCACCAACTGCGCCACGCCCAGGCCGGCCAGCACAGCCGCCATATAGGCATTGCTTTCGTTGACGGAAATACGGTGCGGGCTGGCCAGCTCAATAGTCTCGCCGTCTTTCTCAAAGTCATGCGGCATCAAACGCCCGGTGCGGGGCGAAAAGAAGTTCACCATGTAGTGCCCCTTCTCCAGATCCAGCGGGTGCAAGGGTACGCCATGGCGGCGCAGGTATTCGGGTGAAGCCACGGACATGAACGGCAGGTTGCCAATGCGCCGCGCCACCAGCGACTGGTCCAGCAGCTCGCCGCCGCGTATCACGCAATCCACGTTGTCGCCGATCAGGTCCACCGGACGGTCGCTGACCCCCAGGTCCAGCTGGATGTCGGGGTAACGTGCATAAAAAGTGTGCAGTGCCGGTATCACCAGCAGTTGCGCCACAGACGAGCCTACATCCACCCGCAAGCGCCCTTGCGGCGTGGTCTGGGCATTGCCCATGCTGGCTTCCAGCTCGTCCAGGTCGGCCAGCAGCCGGGACGCACGCTCGTAGTAAGCGGCACCATCGGGTGTGACGGACACACGGCGCGTAGTGCGGTGCAGCAGCTTGACGCGCAGGCGCGACTCCAGATGCTGGATCTGTTTGGTGACCGTAGCCTTGGGCAGCGCCAGCGAGTCGGCGGCCTTGGTAAAAGTGCCTGCCTCCACCACCCGGGCAAAGACACGCATGGTCAGTATCTGGTCCATAGTCCTCTCTTGCCCAAGCCTCGTGCCAGAGCGGATCGCATCTTCGCACGGTAAAGATGGCCTATTGTTGCTGGATTAGAAACAGAGAACTCGCAAAACCCCATCTTTATCCAATAAACCATGCGCACTACATTACTTCACATTCCCGCACCACCTGCGATTTACTGAAAACACCACCATGGTCTCCCGCCCCACAACCACCCGGCCCACACAGCCCACCGAAAGCGACGCCTGCATCGCGCTGCCGCAGCGGCCCGCGGTGGATGTGCGCATGTACGGCAAGCGCATACCCGGCGGTGCCGCGCCGCTGGTGCTGCACTTCCATGGCGGCGCCTTTGTGGCGGGCGGCCTGGACAACGGCGCCACGGTGGCACGGCTATTGGCCAGCGCCGGGGCGGTGGTGGTCTCGCTGGCCTACCCGCTGGCGCCAGCGAGTCCGTTTCCACAGGGCGTAGAAGTGGGCTACGACACGCTGGAATGGGTTTACAAACACCGCGTGAAACTGGCCGGCCAGGGCGCCCGCCTTTTCCTGGCCGGCGAAGAAGCCGGTGGCAACCTGGCCGCCGCCGTGGCCATGATGGCACGCGACCGTGGCCACCCACCGCTGGCCGGGCAGATTCTGCTGTCGCCCATGCTTGACCCCTGCGTGGGCACGGCGTCGCTGCGGGCCAGCACCGGTGCTGCTACCGGCTGCAAATGGGCCGATGGCTGGCAGCAGTACCTGCGCTGCCCGATGGACGCCGAGCACCCCTATGCCGTACCCGGCGTGGCCCGCCGTCTGGCCGACCTGCCGCCCACCCTGGTGCTTAGCGGTGCAGACGACCCCATGCGCGACGAAGCTCGGGCCTACGCCGAGCGGCTGCGCAGTGCCGGCATCGCAGCCAGCTTCAATCTGGTAACGAATGCCAAGGGCTGGCCCGATGCCTTGTACACCCCGCTGATCGCCGAATGCCCTTGTGCGGCGGACCTGCAGCAACAGTTCCGCGCCTTCTTCGAAGCCACGCTGCCGTCCCAGCAGGCCAGCCCCGACAAGCCCGGAAGCTGTTGACGCTAGCGCGCTGAACCGCCCTCCTCTGTAACCCGTTTTTCCCGGCCCTGTGGGTCCGGGCGGGCCGCCGCATGGCCCACCGTTTTTTCCATCCTCTCTGAAAGACTGCTATGAGCTCCAAAACCGCCTTCCCCCTGCGCAGCACACTGTGGACTGCCGCCGTCTCCCTGACCGCTGTGGCAGCGGCCGCCGCCATCGTCTTCGGCCTGCAAAGTACCCCAGCCGAAGCTGGCCTGTCACCAGCGGCGCCGCAAGCTATTCCCGTCTCCGTCGCCACCGTGACCGAAAGCCAGGTCAACGCCTGGAGCGAGTTCTCGGGCCGGCTGGAAGCCGTGCAACGGGTAGACATCCGCTCCCGCGTGGCTGGCGCGGTGCAGTCTGTGCATTTCCGCGAAGGCGCGCTGGTGAAACAGGGTGATCTGCTGTTCACCATCGACCCCGCCCCGTATGCCGCCGAGGTGGACCGCAGCGATGCCCAACTGGCCGCCGCCCAGGCCCGCGTGTCGCAGGCCAACAGCGAATTCGAACGTTCCAAGCGCCTGTGGGACGAGCACGCCATCGCCCAGCGCGAGCTGGATGAGCGCGGCAACAGCCTGCGTGAAGCCCAGGCCAATCTGCGTGCCGCCCAGGCCGGGCTACAGACCACGCGTCTCAACCTGGACTACACCCAGGTGCGCGCGCCGGTGTCGGGCCGCGTCGGCAAGCTGGAAGTGACCGTGGGTAACCTGGTGGCCGCAGGCCCCGGCGCACAGGTGCTGACCACGCTGGTCTCCATCAGCCCCATCTACGCCAGCTTTGACGCCGACGAACGCGTGATTGCCCGTGCGCTGAAGGACCTGAACGGCCCGCACGGTACGCGTGGCATTGAGAGCATTCCGGTGCAGATGGGCACCGCCGCCACCAGCGACACGCCCTTCACCGGCAAGCTGCAGCTGGTGGATAACCAGGTGGACGCCAAGAGCGGCACGGTGCGCACCCGCGCCGTTTTCGACAACAAGGACGGCAGCCTGATGCCCGGCCAGTTCGCCCGCGTCCGCATGGGCCAGACCCAGGCCGAAACCGCGCTGCTGGTGAACGAGCGCGCCGTAGGCACCGACCAGGACAAGAAGTTTGTGATGGTGGTTGGCGCCGACAACACCGTGGCCTACCGCGAGGTAACGCTGGGGGCATCCGTGAACGGCCTGCGTGTGGTCAGCAAGGGGCTGGTCGCCGGTGAAAAGCTGGTCGTCAACGGCCTGCAACGGGTGCGACCCGGCGCGCTGATTGCGCCCCAACTGGTACCCATGGATGGCAAGCCCGAAGCCCAAGCAAAAGCTGGGGCGGCAACCCAGTCCTGATCGGAATCTTCAGAGAACAACCCCATGAATTTGTCTAAATTTTTCATCGACCGACCGATCTTTGCGGGCGTGCTGTCGCTGCTGATGCTGATCGCCGGCCTGATCGCGTTGCGCAGCCTGCCGATCTCGGAGTACCCCGAAGTCGCGCCTCCGTCCGTGGTGGTGCGCGCCCAGTACCCGGGCGCCAACCCCAAGGTGATCGCCGAAACCGTGGCCACGCCGCTGGAAGAAAGTATCAACGGCGTGGAAGGCATGCTCTACATGGGCAGCCAGGCCACGACCGACGGCGTGATGACCTTGACCGTCACCTTCAAGCTCGGCACCGACCCCGACAAGGCCCAACAGCTGGTACAAAACCGTGTCTCCCAAGCCGAGCCGCGCCTGCCCGAAGAAGTGCGACGCCTGGGCGTCACCACGGTCAAGAGCGCACCCGACCTGACCATGGTGGTGCACCTGGCTTCGCCCAACAAGCGCTACGACATGAACTACCTGCGCAACTACGCAGTGCTGAATGTAAAAGACCGCTTGGCGCGCATCCAGGGCGTGGGCCAGGTGCAGATCTTCGGCGGCGGCGACTATTCGATGCGCGTCTGGCTGGACCCGCAAAAGGTCGCGCAGCGCGGCCTGTCGGCCAGTGACGTGGTAGCCGCCATCCGTGGCCAGAACGTACAAGCCGCCGCCGGTGTGGTGGGTGCATCGCCCGGCCTGGCTGGTGTGGACATGCAGCTGTCGATCAACGCCCAAGGGCGCTTGCAGAGCGAAGAAGAATTTGGCGACATCATCGTCAAGACCGGTGCCGATGGCGCCGTCACCCGCCTGCGCGACATTGGCCGGCTGGAAATGGGTGCGGCCGACTACTCGTTGCGCTCGCTGCTGAACAACGACCCGGCCGTGGGCATGGGCGTGTTCCAGGCACCAGGCTCGAACGCACTGGACATCTCGACCAATGTGCGCAAGACCATGGACGAGCTGCAGAAAAACATGCCCGAGGGCGTGGAGTTCCGCATTGCCTACGACCCCACGCAGTTCGTGCGGGCCTCCATTGAATCGGTGGTACACACCCTGCTGGAGGCCGTGTTTCTGGTGGTGCTGGTGGTGATTCTGTTCCTGCAAACCTGGCGCGCCTCCATCATTCCGCTGCTGGCCGTGCCGGTGTCGGTGGTAGGCACGTTTGCCGTGCTGCACATCCTGGGCTTCTCGATAAACGCCCTGAGCTTGTTCGGCTTGGTGCTGGCCATCGGTATCGTGGTGGACGACGCCATCGTGGTGGTGGAAAACGTGGAGCGCAATATCGAGGCCGGCCTGAGCCCGCGCGACGCCACCTATAAGGCCATGCGTGAAGTGTCCGGCCCCATCATCGCCATCGCCTTGGTGCTGGTGGCGGTGTTCGTGCCGCTGGCCTTCATCAGCGGCTTGACCGGCCAGTTCTACAAGCAGTTCGCGGTGACGATTGCCATCTCTACCGTAATCTCGGCCATCAACTCGCTGACCCTGTCGCCAGCACTCGCCGCCCTGCTGCTGCGCGGCCACGATGCGCCCAAGGATGCATTGACCCGCGGCATGGACAAGGCCCTGGGCTGGCTGTTCCGCGGCTTCAACCGCTTTTTCCACCGTGGCTCGGAAGCCTATAGCGGCGGCGTGAAGCGCGTCATCGGCCGCAAGGCTTTGATGATGGTGATGTACCTGGTGCTGATCGCCGTCACCTTCGGCCTATTCAAGGCCGTGCCCAGCGGCTTTGTGCCGGCGCAGGACAAGCAGTACCTGATCGGCTTTGCGCAGCTGCCCGACGGCGCCACGCTGGACCGCACCGAGGACGTGATCAAACGCATGGGCGAGATCGTCAAGAAGAACCCGAACGTGGAAGACGCCATCGCCTTCCCCGGCCTGTCGATCAACGGCTTCACCAACAGCTCGAACTCGGGCATCGTGTTCGCCACGCTCAAGCCCTTCGCAGAACGCAAGCGCGCCGACCAGAGTGGCGGCGCCGTGGCCGGCCAGCTGAACCAGGCTTTCGGCAGCATCCAGGACGCCTTCATCGTGATGTTCCCGCCACCACCCGTGGCCGGCCTGGGCACCACCGGTGGCTTCAAGCTGCAACTGGAAGACCGTGGCTCGCTGGGTTATGAGGAGATGGACAAGGCCGTGAAAGCCTTCATGGCCAAAGCCTACCAGACGCCCGAACTGGCCGGCATGTTCACCAGCTGGCAGGTCAACGTGCCGCAACTGTATGCCGACATCGACCGCACCAAGGCCCGCCAGTTGGGTGTGCCGGTGACCGACATCTTCGACACCATGCAGATCTACCTGGGTAGCCTGTATGCCAACGACTTCAACAAATTTGGCCGTACCTACACCGTGCGGGTGCAGGCCGATGCGCCCTACCGCGCACGGGCAGAAGATGTGGGCCTGCTGAAGGTGCGCTCCAATACCGGTGAAATGGTGCCTCTCTCGGCACTGATGAAGGTGAACTCCAGCTTCGGCCCGGAACGCGCCATGCGCTACAACGGCTACCTGGCCGCTGACATCAACGGTGGCCCGGCGCCCGGCTTTTCATCCGGCCAGGCGCAGGATGCCATCAACCGCATCGCCGCCGAGACCCTGCCCAAGGGCGTGAGCTACGAGTGGACGGAGCTGACCTACCAGGAAATCCTGGCCGGCAATTCCGCCCTGCTGGTGTTCCCGCTGGCCATCCTGCTGGTGTTCCTGGTACTGGCCGCGCAATATGAAAGCCTGACGCTGCCGCTGGCCATCATCCTGATCGTGCCCATGGGCATCCTGGCCGCAATGACCGGCGTGTGGATACACGGTGGTGACAACAATGTGTTCACCCAGATCGGGCTGATCGTGCTGGTGGGCTTAAGCGCCAAGAACGCCATCCTGATCGTCGAATTCGCCCGCGAGCTGGAGTTTGAAGGCCGCACGCCGGTGCAGGCCGCCATCGAAGCCAGCCGCCTGCGCTTGCGCCCCATTCTGATGACCTCGCTGGCCTTCATCATGGGCGTGCTGCCCCTGGTGCTGTCCACCGGTGCGGGCGCAGAGATGCGCTCGGCCATGGGTGTGGCGGTGTTCGCCGGGATGATTGGCGTGACGGCCTTTGGCCTGTTCCTGACGCCGGTGTTCTATGTGCTGATGCGCCGCCTGGCCGGCAACCGCGCCCTGAAACACCACGGCGAAGTCGGCCACATCGAAACAGCTGCGTCCCTGCCCACGCTGCCCCATGGCGGTGGTGGCTCGGCCCGCCCACTGCCTGCCGCGCCCCTGTAAGAACGGAGAAACACCATGAAACTTTTGAACCATGCATTGGCACCGCTGCTAGCCGCCCTGGTGCTGGCCGGTTGCGCCAGCGTCCCCGCAGTGGACCCGGTTGCCATCGCCGCCGCGCCCGCGGCCTTCAAAGAAGGCGCGCAGTGGACGGCCCTGAGCCCGGCCGAAGCCCGCGACCGCGGCACCTGGTGGAAGGCCTTTGCCGACCCCACGCTGGACACGCTGGTCGAACGCGCCAGCCTGCACAACACCAGCATTGCCGAAGCCGCCGCCCGCCTGGCCCAGGCCCAGGCACTGCTGCAAAGCAGCCAGGCCGACAAATCGGTACAGCTAGGCCTAGGCGCGGGCGCCACCCGCCAGGCCGGCGCCAATACCACCAATGGCAGCGTACCCAGCACGCTGATCAGCGCCAACGCGCAGCTGTCCTATGAGGTGGACCTGTTCGGCAAGCTGGCGCACGCCACCGACGCCGCCAGTCTGGACGCCCAGGCCCGCGCCGCGCTGCTGCAGAGCACGCGTCTGCTGGTGCAGGCGAATGTGGCGCAGACCTATTTGTCGCTGCGGGCGCTGGACACCGAGCGTGCCCTGGTGCGCGCCACGGTGGATGCCTACCAGGACACGCTGCAGCTCACGCAAAGCCGCTTCCGCGCCGGTGACGTGGCCGAGCTGGAAGTGGTGCGCGTACAGACCGAGGTAGCCGCCACCGAGTCCGATGCCCTGGCACTGGACCGCCAGCGCGCCACGCTGGAACATGCACTGGCCGTGCTGGTGGGCGACGCGGCGTCTAGCTTCCACCTGGATACGTCCGACTGGCGCACCGCCCTGCCGGTGATACCCGCTGGCGTACCCGGCACGGTACTGGCGCGCAGGCCCGACGTAGCCGCCGCACAAAGCAATCTGCTGGCAGCGCAAGCCCGCGTGGGCGTGGCGCAGACGGCCTGGTTCCCCAGCGTGTCGCTGACCGCCACCGGCGGCTATGCATCGCCCGAGCTCGGCGACGTGTTCAAGTGGTCGGCCCGCGCCTGGGGCATCGGCGCTTTGCTGTCGGTACCGCTGCTGGACGGTGGCCGGCGCGAAGCCGGCGTGCAGGCCGCCAATGCCCAACTGGACGGTGCCACCGCCCAGTACCGCGGCCAGGTGCTGACAGCGTTCCAGGAGGTAGAAGACCAGCTGTCCGCCCTGCGCCTGCTAGACCAGCAAGCCCAGGCGCAGGACCGTGCGGTGGCGTCGGCCAGCCGGGCCACGGTGCTGTCGGATTCGCGTTACCGCAATGGTCTGGTCAGCCAGCTGGACCTGCTGGAGGCACGCCGCAGCGAGCTGCTTAACCGCCGCCAGGCCTTGGGTGTGCGCTCTGCCCAGTACCAAGCCACGGTGGGGCTGGTGCGTGCACTCGGCGGCGGCTGGGATGCAGCCAACAAATCCGCCGTGGAAGTGGTGCCACCGGTGCTGGCGAAAACGCTTTGAGTCCCCAGCATTCAAACAAAAAATGGCTGTAGCGCAATCAATACCTGCGCTAGCAGCTATTAAATAAATAGCAATATGCATCCATCCACATCTCCTGCCGCCCCGCGCGGCCTGGCCGGCGGGAACCCGCACAGCCTGGCCCGCAACTGGTTGGCCGTAGGCTCCATCGCCGTGGGCACTTTCGCGATGGTGACCACCGAGTTCCTGCCCGTAGGCCTGCTGACCGATATCGCAGCGGACCTGCAGGTGTCGGTAGGCCATGCTGGCCTGATGGTCACCGTGCCGGGCCTGGTCGCTGCCGTGGCCGGCCCCGCGCTGATCGTAGCCTCGGGCCGGCTGGACCGGCGCCTGGTGATGATCGCCCTGACCGTGCTGCTGACCTTGGTCAACCTTGTCGGGGCACTGGCACCCAGCTTTGGCGTGATGCTGGCCGCACGGGTGCTGCTGGGCATCTGCGTGGGCGGCTTCTGGACCTTTGCGCCGGGCATAGGCAGGCAGCTGGTACCGGCCGCCTCGCAAGCGCGCGCCATGGCCATCATCCTGGCGGGTATTTCGGTGGGCACGGTGGCAGGCGTGCCCACCGGTGCACTGCTGGGCAGCCTAGCCGGTTGGCGCAGCGCCTTTGCCACGACGGCGGTGCTGGCCGCGCTGGTGACGCTGGCCCAGTGGTGGCTGCTGCCGTCCCTGCCCGCCGCGCGTGCATTGCGTGCGGCAGACCTGCTCAAGCCCCTGCGGCTACGCATGGCGCAGGTCGGCCTGCTGGCCATAGCGTTCCTGATCGTGGGGCACTTTGCCGCCTACACCTACCTCAAGCCGCTGCTGGAGAAGGTCTTCGGGCTGGAACCCGCCGTGGTGGTCGTCTTGCTGCTGGTCTACGGCGTGGTGGGCATTGCCGGCAACTTCATCGGCGGCAAGCTGGTGGCGTGGAACCTGCGCCTGGCCTTGATCGCACCAGCGGCCCTGCTGGGAATGGCATTGCTGGCCGCGGCAGTGAGTAGCCCCGGCGCCGTCAGCGCCGACATGGTGGTGGCCGCCTGGGGCCTGGCTTTCGGCGCGCTGCCGGTGGCGTTGACGGCCTGGATGATCCAAGCCGTGCCGGACGCACCCGACGCCGGCCAGGCCGTGCTGGTCAGCGTGCTCCAGATCGCCCTGGCCAGCGGCGCGCTACTCGGCGGACTGGCCGTAGACGGCTACGGCGTGCCCAGCGCCATGGTGTTGGGTGGGGCCATGGCCTGGGCCGCAGCAGGCGTGCTAGGTCTGTTTGGCCACCAAGACACCGACATCTAAGAACGTGTTTGCGATCTTCTTAGGGCCCCTAAGAAGATCGTAAACACGTTCTAAACACCGGGTGCTTTACACGGGTGTCACACCTGGGTGTAAAAATGCTGCAATGCAAGATCGAATCCAAACCCTGGGCGAGGAGATCGCCAATAGCGTGAGCCACGGCGTGGGCCTGGTGGCTGCGCTGGTGGCTGCACCGTTTTTGATAGCGGCGGCCAGCCAGCTGTCGGCCGCCAACCTGGTGGGCGCCATCGTCTTCGCCGTCACCATGGTGCTGCTGTATGCCGCGTCCACGCTGTACCACGCCCTGCCGCAGGGCCGGGCCAAGCGTGTGTTCATGAAGCTGGACCACGGCGCCATCTATCTCTTCATCGCCGGCAGCTACACGCCGTTTGCACTGGGCGCCTTGTCCGGCCCCTGGGGCTGGACGCTGTTCGGCCTGGTGTGGTCGATGGCGGTCATGGGCGTGGCGCTGAAGTCCTTCAACCGCTTGACACACCCCTGGCTCTCCACCGGCCTGTACCTGGCCATGGGCTGGCTGGTGTTGATTGCCGCCGTGCCGCTGGTGCAAAACGTGCCCACCATGGGCATTGCGCTGCTGGTGGCCGGCGGCCTGGCCTACACCCTGGGCGTGGTGTTCTTTGCGCTGGACCACAAAGTGCGCTACGCCCACGCCGTGTGGCACGGCTTTGTGGTTGCTGGCACCGGCTTCCACTTCTTCGCGGTGCTGAACTACTCCTCATAAAAAAAGAGCTGCCAGCGCAGGTAGTACCTGCGCTGGCAGCTCTTAATTCAATAGCATCAGCCGTTGCGACGGGCCGATGCCAAGCGTTTCACCACCGTGACCAGCAGGTCGATCTCGGCAAAGGTGTTGTAGAAGGCCAGCGACGGCCGCACCGTGGTCTCCACACCCATGCGCCGCAAGATCGGCTGCGCGCAGTGATGACCGGTACGCACGGCAATGCCTTCCTCGTTCAAGGCCTTGCCAACCTCTTCGGTGCTGTAACCGGCCAGGGTGAAGGACATCACACTGGCCTTGTCGGCTGCGGTACCGATGAGACGCACGCCGGGGATCGCACCCAGCTGCTGCATGCCGTAGACCAGCAACTCGTGTTCGTAGCGGGCGATGTTCTCAATGCCCACCTTGTTCACGTAGTCGATGGCCGCGCCCAGGCCTACCGCGTCGGCGATGTTGCCGGTACCGGCCTCGAACTTGTTCGGGATCGGCTGGAACACGGTTTTCTCGAAGGTCACGTCGGCAATCATGTTGCCGCCGCCCTGCCAGGGCGGCATGTCTTCCAGCACTTCGCGCTTGCCCCAGACCACGCCGATGCCGGTCGGGCCGAACACCTTGTGGCCAGAGAACACGAAGAAGTCGGCGCCTATGTCCTGCACGTCGACCCGCATGTGCGAGATCGACTGCGCGCCATCGACCAGTGCCTTGGCGCCGGCGCGGTGCGCCAGTTCGACGATTTCCTTCACCGGCACCACGGAACCGAGGGCGTTCGACACCTGCGTCACGGCAACGATCTTGGTGCGGTCATTGAGTAGCTTGCGGTACTCGTCCAGCAGCACCTGGCCCTTGTCGTCCACCGGAATCACGCGCAGCTTGGCGCCCTTGGCGGCAGCCAGCTGCTGCCAGGGCACGATGTTGGCGTGGTGTTCCAGGTTCGACACGATGATCTCGTCGCCCTCGCCCACATGCTGGCCGCCCCAGCTCTTGGCCACCAGGTTGATGGCCTCGGTGGTGCCGCGCACGAAGATCACCTCGTTCACATCCGGCGCGTTGATGAACTTCTTCACCCGCTCCCGCGCGCCTTCGTAGGCGTCAGTGGCGCGGGCAGCCAGTTCATGGGCGGCACGGTGGATGTTCGAGTTCTCGTGCTCGTAGAAATAGGCGATGCGGTCGATCACCGACTGCGGCTTGTGCGTGGTGGCTGCGTTGTCGAACCACACCAGCTGCTTGCCGTTGACCCGCTCCTGCAGGATAGGGAAGTCGCGGCGCACGGCATGGACGTCGAAGGCCGGATGGGCCGAACCGGCATACGCAGGCACGTCGTCACGGCCGGCTTTGGCGGGGGTGACATAGCCATTCGGCAAAGTCACCGCATCGACAAAGTAGAACGCTGGCGTGGTCTGCGGCACCGGAGGTGTCGGCAAGGCGCGGGGCGGTGCGACATCCGTAGGCGGCGCGAACGGCAAACGGCTCAGGTCGTCCAGACTGGAGCCACCGGCCTGCGGCGCCGAGGGCGCAGGATGGCCGGCACCCGGGTTCAGGAAGTAGAACGGCGACGCGCTTTCCGGCACGCCCTGCACGGCACCGCCACTGCGCGGCTCGTAGGCCGGCAGCTCGCTGACCACGCGGTCCGGCAGGCCATTGCTGGCCTGGGCGTGCGGTTGCAAGGCCGGAGCCCGGTTGGCCAGGCTCAGTACCGAGGTGGGCGATGCCGGGATCAGATTGCTGCCCGGCACCTGCCCGATGGGAATCGGCGTGCCCGGCACGCTGGGGCCGAAGCCGGCCGGGCTGGCCAGCGGCGAACCCGGCGGCGCAATATTGCCCGGCGCTTGCACGCCAGGCACGGCAGCCGACTCGCCCGGCAGGGCCGAGAACAGCGCAGTCGCCATGCGGGCCAGCGTGGCCGGGTCGGGCAGGCCCGCCGGCAACGTGGGTTGTGGAACAACGGTAGTCATAGGGACAGTACCGCTTTACTTGTAGGTGTCCGGATAGTCGTGGTACTTGCCGATTTCCACATCGTCCAGCACGGCCAGCGCGTCGGTGGTCAACACCGCCAGCGAGCAGTACAGCGAGATCAGGTAGGAGGCAATCGCCTGGTCATTGATGCCCATGAAGCGCACCGACAAGCCGGGAGCCTGCTCGCCTGGCAGGCCGGGCTGGAACAGGCCGACCACGCCCTGGCGCTTGTCGCCCACGCGCAGCAGCAAAATCTTGCTCTTGCCATCGGCCACCGGCACCTTGTTGCTAGGGATCAGCGGAATGCCGCGCCAGGTGATGAATTGCGAACCGAACAGGCTGACGGTAGGCGGCGGCGTGCCGCGGCGCGTGGCTTCGCGGCCAAAGGCGGCGATGGCCAGAGGGTGGGCCAGGAAGAAAGCAGGCTCTTTCCAGACCTTGGTCAGCAGCTCGTCCAGGTCGTCGGGGGTGGGGGCGCCAGTCAACGGGAAGATGCGCTGCTCGTCCGTCACCTGGGCCAGCAGGCCGTAGTCGGGGTTGTTGATCAGTTCGCTTTCCTGGTTTTCCTTGATGGTCTCGATGGTCAGGCGCAGCTGCTCTTTGATCTGGTCATGCGGGCTGCTGTACAGGTCGGAGATGCGGGTGTGCACGTCGAGGATGGTGCTGACGGCGTTCAGGAAGTATTCGCGCGGCTGATCTTCGTAGTCCACAAAGGTACGCGGCAACTGGTTTTCCGACTGGCGGGCGGTGCAGGTGACCTTGATGGATTCGGGGTTCTTCACCTTGTTCAGGCGGTAGATGCCGGCTTCCACCGGCGTCCACTGCAGCAGATGGGTCAGCCAGCGCGGCGAGATGGTTTCCAGCTGGGGCGCAGTCTTGGTCGCATTGGCTAGCTGGCGTGCGGCGCTGTCGCCGAGGGTACTGAGGGTCACACTGGTGCTCATCGAGAAACTCCGTTAGAAAAAGTAAAAGGAAACAGGTAAAAAGCAACGGCCCGCAGTGTCAGATGCCCATAGGCATCCATCAACATGCTATAGCCGTCAAACGCAAACCCTGCAGCGCGCGCCGCTCGGTCAGGCGGTCGCAGTCGGCCATCAACACGGGCAATGAAACGCCCAGTGCGCTGGCCAGTTTTTCGGTGGTGACGATGGAGGCAATCGCGCGGCCCCGCTCGATCTCACCCACATAGGATCGGTTCAGGTCCGCATGCTCTGCCAGTTGCTCCTGCGACCAGCCACGGCCCTCGCGCAACTGCCGCACGGCCAGACCCAGGCTTTCGACGATGGCACTCATGCAGCGAACCGAGCGGCCTGGGGCACCGCACGCGGCTCCTGCCGCGAGTTGGCCTGCGTCACATGGGCGCCGGGCGGTACGTCCTGCGTGACCCACACATTGCCGCCGATGGTGGCGCCCTGGCCCAGGGTTACACGGCCGAGCACGGTAGCCCCGGCGTAGATCACCACGTCGTCTTCCACGATGGGATGGCGCGGCTGGCCTTTTTCCAGGTGACCCTGGGCATCGGTATGGAAGCGCTTGGCGCCCAGCGTGACGTTCTGGTACAGCCGCACGCGCTCGCCTATGACGGCGGTTTCGCCAATCACCACGCCCGTGCCGTGGTCGATGAAAAAGCCGGCGCCTATGCTGGCACCGGGATGTATGTCGATGCCCGTGGTGCTGTGTGCCAGCTCGGCCACGATGCGCGCCAGCAAAGGCAAGCCCTGGCGGTACAGCTGGTGCGCCAGACGGTGGTGCACCATGGCCAACACACCGGGGTAGCAAAGCAGCACCTCGTCCACGCTGCGTGCGGCTGGGTCACCATGGAAGGCGGCCAGCACATCGCTGTCGAGCAGTCGGCGTATCGCAGGCAAGGCCAGTGCGAACTGCTGCACCACCTGGGTCGGCTGGGTGCCTGCGGGCACGCCCTCCACCAAGCGCAGCTCCAGGCGTACCTGCGTCAGCAGTGCATGCAGGGCCGCATCCAAGGTATAGCCTACGTAGAAGTCTTCGCTCTCCTGGCGCAGATCCACCGGGCCGAGGCGCATGGGAAACAGCACACCTTTGAGCGACTCCACAATACCTGCCAGCGCATCGCGCGACGGGAACTCGCGGCCACCGGGCTCGCTGGAGCGTTTTTGTGCCGCCCGCCATTCGCTGCGCACGCCATGCAGGGCCTGCACCACGCTGCTGGTATCAAACACGGGGCCAGCCATCAGTCTTGCACCCAGGGTAGTTGGTGAAAGCGCCAGCCGTCACTGCCGCCACGGTGCTGCTGCGCGTCGATCTCGCCCTCAAAACCTTCCAGCACGTTGAACACCGTCGTAAAGCCGGCCTTGGTGGCGGCTTCCGCGGCCAGGGCCGAGCGCTTGCCGCTGCGGCACAGCAGCAAAACCACGGCCTCCTTGCCGCCTGCCAGCTTGGCCTCCAGCTCGCGCACAAAACGCGGGTTGCGCGTCAGGCTGGTGCCGGTGGCCCAGGGCACGTGCACGCTACCCGGCACATGGCCCACAAACTTGCGTTCTTCGAAGGTACGCACATCTACCAGCTGCACCTGCTCAGCAGCCAGCAGCTGCCAGGCCACCTGGGGAGAAACGCCTCCGGCGTACGGCAGGCCGGCAGCGCGCGCCAAGGCTTGCGCAGCAGCCAATTCGGGGGGGAGACTGATCACATCAGCGGTAGCGGAAGACATAGCAACTCCTGTTCTAACAATCACCGTGCGCCTGCAAAAACCGTCTGCAGGCATCTTTGTGGAGCCACTTTATGGCGATAGCCACCAAAGGCGAACTACTAAAAAGTCAGTTCTAAACACGAAAAACATCTATAGAGCCAAAGCCGGCTCATTTCAGCGCCGAGATCTCCCGGCTCTTGATCAAGCGCGAGCGCAAGATGTTGCGGCTGATACCCAGCAGCTTGGCGGCCTGTACCTGGTTGCGGTGGCAAAAGTCAAAGGCCGTGCGCATCACCGTGTCTTCGATCTGCTCGAACAGGTTCTCGTGTGGCTCGTTGAACAGCTGACGCAACACTGCCTCTAGCGCCTGCTGCGGCCCTTCAGCGGCCGGCTCGACCTCGTGGTTGCGCCGTTGCAGGCCCAGGGTGGACATTTGCAGATCGTCGGCACCCAAGACATCGTGGCGGCAGATCAGCAGGCCGTGGTGGATCACGTTTTCCAGCTCGCGGATATTGCCGGGCCAGTTGTGTTCGCGCAGCTTGCGTTCGGCGCTAGAGTCCATGCGCACGGGACCGTAGCCCAGGCGGTTGCGGTATTCCTCGATGAAGTGCCGCGCCAGCGGCAGGATGTCGCCCGGCCGCTCGCGCAAGGTCGGCAGGGCCAGCTGCACCACGTGCAGACGGTAGAACAAGTCTTCGCGGAAGTGCCCGGCGGCCACCGCATCCTGCAGGCGCACATTGGTAGCCGCCACCACCCGCACGTCTATGGGTATGCTCTTACGCGAGCCCAGGCGCACCACCTCGCGCTCCTGCAAGACACGCAGCAGCTTGACCTGGATGGACAGCGGCAGGTCGCCGATTTCATCCAGGAACAGGGTGCCGCCATTGGCCGCTTCAAACCAACCCGTCTTGGCGGTAAACGCACCTGTGAACGCGCCCTTCTCATGGCCGAACAGCTCGCTCTCCACCAGCGTTTCCGAAAACGCCCCGCAGTTGACGGCCACAAACGGGCGGCCACGCCGGCTGCTCAGGTCATGCACATGGCGGGCAATCAGCTCCTTGCCGGTGCCGGTCTCACCGATGATGAGCACGTTCGCATCGCTGGGCGCCACCATGCGGATGCGCTCCAGCAAGGCTACCGAGAGCGGGTCTTCAAACACCTGGGCCGTGGCGCGGATGGAGGTGGTGTGCTTGCGCGGGTCGGGCAGGGTCAGCAGGCGCGGCGCATCCCAATCGGCGTCCGGCTCTTCGGTGGCAGACACACTGTACACATGGCGGGAGTAGGAGTTCATGAGTAAAAGCTCGGCACAGGAAATTGCTGTTTGAGGGCCCATTCACCGATCTCGCGCAGCTTGTAGGCCACGGGATCGTGCAGGGTGTGGGTGCGCAGGTTGCGCCAGTGGCGGTCCAGCCGCAGGCCGCCGTGGGTGGCGCGGGCACCGGCCACATCGAACATGCGGGTACAAATGTCCAACCCGGTATGTGTGGCAGCCACCTTGGCCGTCGCCACCGCCAGCGCCACATGCCCGCGCTCGGACGCGGTCAGCGCATCGCCGCGCTGCCAGGCTTCGTCCAGCCGGTCTGCAGCGCGGTCTGCCAGCACGCGCACGGCCTCCAAACCCACCCAGAAATCACCGTAGTGGCCCAGCACATAAGGGTCTTCGTCCACATGCGCGACCTTGGCCGCATGCCAGGGCCGCGACTCCTGCAAGGTGTAGCGGCGTGCATCGCTGAAGGCCGCCTCGGAGATACCCAGATAGACGTTCGCCAGAATGAGCTGGGACACCAGTGGGCGCAGGCAGGCAAAAGGGGTGGATAGAGGCCCGGGGTCCAACAACATCTCATGCTGCTCCACCCGCACCTTCTCGAACGTGACGCTGCCGCTGTCCGTCTGGCGCTGGCCGATGTTGTTCCAGTCTGGCGCCACCGAAATGCCGCTGCGGCCGGTGGGCAAGGCCGCCACCAACAGCGCACCGCTGCCCTCCTCGCGCGCCGAAGCGACCAGCATCTCGGAGTCCAGCGCACCCGAGCAAAAGCTCTTCTGCCCGGTGAACTCACGCCAACCGCCTTGCACGCTGCTGATGGTGCGATCGTCCAACGGGTTCAGCGCGTTGCCCCAGAACCAATGGCGGCGCGCGGTCTGCTCAAACCAGGGCTGCCACTGTTGCGGCCGGGAAAACAAGCGCACGGTGGCCAGCATCAGATGGTGGAAGCCAAACACATGGGCCAGGGAACTATCGGCCTGGGCCAATTGCCGTACCGTGTCCAAGGTCTGCCGCCAGCTGGCGCCCATACCGCCAAACTCCTGCGGAATGCTCAGTGCCAATAGGCCGCTGGCACGCAGGGCATCACGCTCGGCCTTGGGTGTTCCGCCGCGTGCATCGCGCTCGGCCGCGGTTGCGGAAAAGGCCTCCACCAGGCTTTGCACGGTCTGCGGCCCAGCAGACAGATCGGGCACGCCATCCGTTTCAAGACTGTCTGGTGCCATCTGCACCGTTGAAGCAAGAGCCACGATCGGAAACCTCGGTTGCTGCGGTCAAAACAAGAAACTGCAAAGTGTCTGAACACCAGCAGCGGCAGCAGCATTGCTGCTCTGCCAACATATTCTGTGGGCTGCAAGAGCTCGCGCTTGGAAGGGTTTCGCATATGCATACACGGCCTGCTTCTGAGCCAGCAAATCAGCACAGCATGACCCGCAAAAACCCAGCACAACTGGTGATACGCTGCTGCTACAGCAGCACAAAACAAGTGAATCCAGCAAGCAGCACAGGCACTGGGCACTGGCACGCTATCTGCTGATTTGCATGATTGACGACATCCACTCCAAAGGCACAAGCATGCAGATCTTCTGGTTTCTTCCCACGCACGGTGACAGCCGCTACCTGGGCACTGCGCACGGTGCGCGCACCGTCAGCCACCACTATCTGCGCCAGGTGGCGCAGGCCGCCGACGAGCTAGGTTTTGAAGGTGTCTTGATACCCACCGGCCGCTCTTGTGAAGACTCGTGGGTAGTGGCGGCATCGCTGGCGCCCTTCACCGAGCGCCTGAAATTCCTGGTGGCGATACGCCCCGGCATCATCTCGCCCACCGTGTCGGCACGCCAGGCAGCCACACTGGACCGCTTCTCCAACGGCCGCCTGCTGATCAATGTCGTTACCGGCGGCGACCCGGACGAGCAGCACGGCGACGGCAGCTTTTTGACACATGCCGAACGCTATGAAGTGACGGACGAATTCCTGCGCATCTGGCGCGGCGTGGCGGCCGGCGAAACCGTCAACTTCAGTGGCAAGCACCTGCGTGTGGAGAACGCCAAGACCCTGTACCCGCCGGTGCAGAAGCCCTACCCACCGCTGTGGTTCGGTGGCTCATCCGACGCGGCAATTGCCCTCGCCGGAGAACAAGTGGACGTATACCTGACCTGGGGCGAGCCCCCGGCCGATGTGGCCGACAAAATAGCCAAGGCGCGTGCCGCCGCCGCCCAGCACGGCCGTACCCTGCGCTTCGGCATACGCCTGCATGTGATCGTGCGCGAAACCAGTGAGGCCGCCTGGCGCGCGGCGGACGAACTGATATCCCACGTCACGGATGAAACCATTGCCGCAGCGCAAAAGGCCTTCGCACGTTTCGACTCGGTGGGCCAACAGCGCATGGCTGCGCTGCACGGTGGGCGCCGCGACAAGCTTGAAGTCTCACCGAATCTGTGGGCCGGCGTGGGCCTGGTGCGCGGCGGTGCGGGTACGGCGCTGGTGGGCAGCGCTAAAGAGGTGGCGGAGCGCATCAAGGAATACGCGGCACTGGGGATCGAGACCTTCATCTTCTCGGGCTACCCGCATCTGGAGGAGTCGTACCGCGTAGCAGAGCTGCTGTTCCCCTTGCTACCATTGGCCCACGTGCGCCCGGCCGGCACAGCCAACCTCACCGGCCCGTTTGGCGAAGTGATTGCCAACGACATCGTGCCGCCGGCATCACGCGCACCCAAGCCAGAGGAGACGACTGCATGAAGCATTTCCGGTCCGAAACAGGCAACGCGCACGCGCCCTGGCAAACCCAGGTAGAAGCCGCCACACAGGCTCTGGCCGCCACCGCCGTGGAGCGCGACCAACGCGGCGGCACCGCCAAGGTCGAACGTGACCTGCTGCGCGCCAGCGGCCTGCTGGGCCTGAGTATTCCCAACGCACTGGGTGGCCTGGGCGCCACCTGGCAAGAGACGCTGGAGGTGGTGCGCCAGTTCGCGCGTGTGGACAGCTCCGTCGCCCACCTGTTCGCCTTCCACCACCTGCTGCTGGCCACCACCCAGTTGTTTGGCAAACCGGCACAGTGGCAGCCCTGGGTGGAGCAGACGCTGGCACAACGCTGGTTCTGGGGCAATGCTCTGAACCCGCTGGACAAATCCACCCGCGCCGAGCCGCAAGACGGGGGCTACGTATTCCACGGGCGCAAAAGCTTTTGCTCCGGTGCCAGTGATTCGGACATGCTGTTGGCCTCGGCGCTCGACCCTGCAGGTCGCCTGTTGATAGCCGTGGTGCCCACGGGGCGCACGGGTATCACCGTGCTGAACGACTGGGACAACATGGGCCAGCGCCAGACCGACAGCGGCAGCGTAGTGTTCGACCAGGTCGAGGTGCGCCAGGCCGAGCTGCTGACCGACCCCGGCCCGCTCTCCACCCCCTATGCCTGTCTGCGCCCGTTGCTGGCACAACTGATACTGGCCCATATCTACCAGGGCCTGGGCGAAGGCGCACTGGCAGAAGCACGCCAGTTCACCCTGCAGCAGGGCCGGCCCTGGATGGCATCCAGCGCCACGTCC
The DNA here is from genome assembly GCF_059418745.1 of Rhodoferax sp. GW821-FHT07F03. Taxonomy (NCBI): domain Bacteria; kingdom Pseudomonadati; phylum Pseudomonadota; class Betaproteobacteria; order Burkholderiales; family Comamonadaceae; genus Rhodoferax; species Rhodoferax sp. GW821-FHT07F03. The sequence continues at coordinate 157,282 of NZ_JBWKQM010000014.1, read as the reverse complement.
GCCAACCAGGACCCCTACATCCTGGCGCACTATGGCGAATTCTGGCTGGGCCTGGAAGGCGCGCGCGTGCTGCTGCAGCACGCCGCCCTGGCCTTTGATCAGGCCTGGCAGCGTGGCACGGCCCTGACCGAAAGTGATCGCGGCAGCGTCGCCATCGCGGTTGCCGCAGCCAAGGTCGCCACCACCCGCGCCAGCCTAGACGTGGTGCACAAGATGTTCGAAGTCACCGGCGCACGCGCTACCACCGCCGCCCTGCGGCTGGACCGCTACTGGCGCAATCTGCGCGTGCACACCCTGCACGACCCGGTGGACTACAAGGTGCGCGAGCTGGGCGACTGGGTACTGAACGAGCAGCTGCCCAAACCCAGCTTCTATTCCTGATTTTCAAGACGAAAGGTCTGGCCCTTCAATGCACACCGGTCAGCAGCTCTGCGGCCTTGCGGCGCAGCAAGTCCCATAGCTGCAGGCTGAGCAACACCCCGCTGAGCACGCACAGACTGGTCGTAAACCAGGGCGGTGGTGGTGCCAGCCAGTTGGCCACTGGGTCCAGCGGGTTGGCCATATCGAATGCGCGCTCCAAAATCCAGCCAATGGCGCAGGCTGCTGCAAACCCGGCCCCTGCCCGGCTCAGAAGCTGGTAGTGGCGATCCGATCTGCATGCCAGCAGCATGGGCAGCGCAACCGCAATCACCAGCAGTTGCATGGTTTCTATGCCCAGATTGAAACCCAGCAGACTTAACGCCAGCGTCATGCCGTCAAAGTTCAAGCCGGTCAGCATCTCGGCAAACGCCAATCCATGCACCAGGCCAAAAGCCGAGGCAACCCACATCTCTCGCCCCGCAAACACCGGGCGCCACACGTGGATGCAGGACACCAGGATGGATACCGCCACCAGGACCTCCACCGCACGGGTCGGCACCTCGACCCAGCCCGCAGACGCCATGGCCAGGCTGATCGAATGGCCCAGCGTGAAGCCGCTGACGATGCCCACAATGCCACGTATGCAGGACCTGGTGCTCTTGCGCTCCTGCCAGCGTCCAGCACGGGCTACCCGCGGTGCGCTAAGCAGCATGGCCAGCAAAAACAATACATGGTCCGTACCCTCGGCAATATGCGACATACCCAGCATGAACAGCTTTTCCAAGCCCTGCCACCAGCTGCCACCGGAGCCATCCACCGCAATATGCGTGTTACCAAAACCTGCCGTGGAAATCAGCATGGGCTTATCGCCCAAAAGGCCGTTGCGGATGTCGCGCCGGACATAGACCAACGCCTCATGCGACACCACCCGCTGCAGGATGACCGCATAGTCCAGCGCGAAGGTTTCCGGCGAGGTGCCGCTCGGGGCTTGGAGCGAAGCGTGCACGACCAGCCAATCGTTGCTACTCCAGTTGGTGTTGTTGGTGGCCTTGATGTCCAGTGAGTCAAAGTGCCGCTCGTACGCCCGGCCATCTGGACTGCGTACCTGCAACGTGTTCCGGATGTACTGCTCGATGCGAAAACCGTAGTGCGGAATCACCGCGCCAGGATTGGCCGCCAGCGGCAGCCCCAAGGCGGCGCCCAGCTCGCTCAAGGGTAGCTGCATCTCGATGTCCAGCACATCGCGACCGATATCCAGCATCACGATGCTGGGCGGAACATCGTGTGCGTATGCCGGACGGCCCACGCCGCCCCAACACAGCACCAGCACTATCGCCAATACCCTGCACAGACCCATGGTCCAGCCCCTTCCTGCTTGATCAGTTGCTCAGCTGGTTGTAGTAGTCGTAGGACTTGTCGCGAAACATCATGTGGTAGTGGGTCTGGCTGGAGATCACGATGCCGTTCTGCACCGCGATTTCGATCCACACGCGCGGGCCGTCGATACGCATATAGGTGCCGTTCGCAGACACATCCGGACCCGAGCTGCTGAACGAACCCGACGAGTTGGCCCAGGCCACATAGGTGCTGCCGTAGCCCGCCTGGTAAGCAGACAACAGGCGGCTGGCCGTGGTGCTGTCGTAGTCGTCGGTGAATTCCTCAATGGCCGCGCTGACATAGGCCTGCAAGCTTGACGACAGGCTGGACACCAGCACACCCCGGTTGCTGAGCGCGGCGACCGCAGTGAATTTGGTGGTGACGTTCGAGTAGCTGCCCGTATTGGCTTCCACCGGGCCAATCAGAATGTCAGAGAACGTCGATCCCGAAAGAAAGGCGCTGTTCAGTGTGGTGCTGTCCATGCCACTGAAAATGGACACCATGGCCGCAGCCTTGTTGGCCAGCACCTGGTAGGTCCCGGAGCTGTAATAGTTGTAGCTGGTGTGGCTGTTCGAAGCGAACGATGTGCGCGGCTCCACGCCGATGTGGTGGGGCGTAGGATACGAACAGGCGCCATTGAAGTTGATGTTGAACGCCATGTGGTGCCCGCCCAGCATCAGGGTCCAGGAGCCGGTTTGCGATGGCGTTCCCACCACCGCCACGTGGTACAGATCGGCACCGTAGCCGCTGGCGTTCTTTGTGTAGCCCAAATAGTCGTCTGCGGCCAGCACCCCTTGAAAGTCGGTGTATCCCGCCGTACTGAGCGCGACCGAAGCCAGTGCGTTGAATGCAGAAATCTGGCTAGAAGTGCTCAGCTGCGAAAGCGTGATGCCAGGCCGGCTAAAGCTGATGGCGCCCGGCGGCAGATTGGACCAATTGGTCTTGTAGACATTGAGCTGTGCCGTCGTATAGGACGACGCGCTATAGCTTGCCGACGCGGTAAGCGATGTTCCCAACGCCGTCTCGAAGGTGGAAATGGCGCTGAGCACGCTATCCACGTATGTCGTATCGCAGGAGGCCGTCGTGGTGCTGGTCAGCGTCAAAGTGGCCGTGCTGCTGGTCGTGCTGCCACCACTGTTCGAAACAATGACGTAGTAGCTACCAGCATCGCTGCTGCTGGCGCTGGAGATGGTGTACGTGGAGGAAGTGGCCCCGGAAATCGCACTCGAGTCCTTGTACCACTGGTAGGTCAGCGTGCCACTTCCACTTGCGGTAACCGAAAACGTTCCGGAATCGCCAGAAGCCAGCGACAGGGACGAAGGCTGGGCTGTGATGCTGGGCGCAGAAACCGAACTGGAAGAGCTGGAGGAATCCGAGCTCCCCCCTCCGCCGCAACCAGGCAGCGCTGCGCAGCCTAGGGATAGCAAAAGAACCAGGGCCAAGTTGGGCGTTTTTCCAAGCATCTCTTCCTCCGTTGTTTCGGCGGAATTTACAACATTAATGGGAATTTTTCCCATTAATGTTGTAAAGAAGTATGCATCACCTCCAGCAGCCCACGTGCTTATGCCGCAGCAATCTGTCTGCACCGTGCTGCAGACACAGCAGGCTCCAAGCGAAAATATTTCCTAAGCCATTGATTCATAAGTAAAAAGCTCTTGGCATGGCAATCGCTTATATGCAATACGCAGCAATCTTTTTGCAGCTTCTACGCAGATGGCATATCAAACCAATTACCGCAAGAACACCATGGATTCCAAAGACTTCACCCCCTTCAACCGCCGCCGCTTCCTGGGCACGGCATCGGCCCTGGGCGCAGCTGGCGTGCTGGCCGCCTGCGGCAAGGACCCGGTGCCTGTAACGGCCGCGCCGGCATCGGCACCTGCCCCCGCAGCAGATGCCAAAAAGTACGCAGGCCAGTCGCTGAACCTGCTGTTCAATCAGCCCCACGCCGTGGCCGGCAAGCTGCTGGCGGAAGAATTTGAAGCGCTGACCGGCGCCAAGGTGACGGTCACGCCCGTGCCCTATGACCAGCTGCATGCCCAGGCCACGCTGGACGTGCAGTCCGGTGCCCACCAGTTCGACGTGATCGATTATTTCTACCACACGCTGGGCGCACTGGTGGCTGACAAGGTGGTGCTGGACGTAACCGACTGGATAGAGCGCGACAAAGCGCAAATCCAGCCAGCCGACTTCCTGCCCTCGCTGTACGACACCTACACCCTGCGCGATGGCCGCCGCTGGGGCCTACCGTATGACGGCGATACCCATGTACTGTTCTACAACACGGAAATCTTCGCCCGCCACAAGCTCGCCGCGCCCAAGACCTGGGAGGACTACTACCAGGCCGCCAAACTGATCACAGAAAAGGAGTCAGCCAACGGCATCTACGGCGCGGCCGTGCAAGGCTTCAAGATCCCGGTGATCGTGGGCTCGTCCTATGCCAACCGGCTGGCCGGCTTTGGCGGCAGCTTCTTCACCGCCGATGGCAAGCCCGCGCTGACCAGCCCCGAAGCGGTGGCCGCCGCCGAAGAGCTGTTGCGCATCGTGCCCTATGCCCTGCCCACTCCGGCAGAGACCGCGTTCGAACACGCTCTGCCCGCCTTCCTGTCGGGCAAGGCCGCGATGATCGACTTCTGGACCGACCTGGGCGTCACCGCGCAAGACCCCAAGTCTTCGCAGATCGTGGACAAATGGTCACTGGTGCAGCTGCCCGTGGGCGGCAAGAACACCACGCCGCGTGCCGCGCTGAACGCCGGCTTCGGCCTGGGCATCACCACCGGCACACAGAAGACCGCGCTGGCCTGGGAGTTCGTCAAATGGGCCACCAGCAAGGACATCTCGCTGCAGCAAGACGTGCTGCCCGGCAGTGGCATCGACCCCAACCGCACGTCCGTTCTGAACCACCCCGACTACATCAAGGCCGCACCGCTGCTGCAGCCTCAGCTGAAGGCCGCCATCGGCAATGCGCTGGCCTGGCCGCTGCAGGCGCAAAGCCCCAAGCTGATGGACGCACTGACCGAGCAGCTGGCGCTGATCGTGGCCGGCAAGAAGAAACCCAAGGACGCCCTGGCTTCAGCCCAAGCCAGCTGGGAACAGTTGCTAAAGGCATGAGGTGAGCACTAGGTCCGCCACCGCCCACCTGCTGCGCGCCAGCCCGCTGCTAATGCTGACCCCGGCCAGCTTCGGCCTGGCGGTGGTGTGCATCGTCCCCGGGCTGTACACGCTGGCGCTGGCCTTCACGCATTCCAGCCTGGGCCAGCCACTGGCCGCCTGGAGCGGGCTGGGCAACTTCAACTCTCTGTTCCAGAACCCGGAGTTTGCCCAGACCCTGCTGCGCACCGTGCTGTACGCCCTGCCCGCCAGCTTCATCCAGCTCAGCCTGGGCTTGCTGATCGCCCTGCTGCTGCAGGCACTGCGCCAGGGCCAGTTCGTGCGCAGCTTGGTGCTGCTGCCATTGATGACGCCGCCGGTACTGGTGGGCGTGGCCTGGAAGCTGCTGCTGGCGCCTGCGGGCGGCTTGGTCAACGGCACGCTGCTACGCCTGGGTTGGATCGCCGAGCCGGTGTCGCTACTGGGCTCGGACAGCTGGGCCCTGCCCGCGCTGGCGCTGGCCGACACCTGGCAGTGGCTGCCGTTTGTGGTCATCCTGTGCTTTGCCGCGCTGCAGACCCTGCCGGCCGATGTGTTTGAGGCCGCCGCACTGGACGGCGCGGGCACGCGCGGCATCTTCTTGAAAATCACTCTGCCGCTGCTGGCACCCGCGCTGCTGGGCATCTTCCTGCTGCGGGTGGTGATGTCGCTCAAGACCTTTGACCTGGTCTACATCCTCACCGCGGGCGGTCCGGGCCGTGCCACCGCCCTGGCCAGTTACGAGGTGTGGAAGACCGGGCTGCAAAACTTCGACATAGGCGCAGCCGCCGCGCAAACCCTGCTGTTCTCGTTCGCCGTGGCCGCCGTGACCTGGCCCATTCTGAAAGCCCTGCAATGGGTGGAACGCCGCACCGGCTGACACCGCACCTGGAGCCCCCATGTCCTACCTGCCCAACACGCCCACCGCCACGCTGCCACTGTGGCAGCTACTGCCCAGCCTGAAGAAGCTGCGCCTGCCCTGGCCACGCCAGCGCATCTGGCTGCGCGCCGCGCTGCTGGCGGTGCTGGCCTTCTTCATTCTGCCGCTGGCCTTCCTGGTGGCCACCTCGTTCAAGACGCGGGACGAGGTGCTGTCCGGCCAGTTCCTGCCCGTGCACCCCACGCTGGCCAACTGGCCCAAGGTGTTCGAGATTGCGCCGCTACACTGGCACCTGCTGAACTCTCTGGCAGTAGCGGTGCTCAGCGTGCTGGTCACGCTGGCCCTGGCCGTGCCGGCGGTGTACGCGGTGGTCAAGCTGCGGCGCGGCCCGCTGCTGGCCGGTGCGCTGCTGTCGAGCTATGTGGCGCCGCCGGTGGTGGCGCTGCTGCCACTGTTCTTTTTGCTGCGCCAGCTGGGGCTGAACAACAGCATCGTCGGCCTGGGCCTGGTGGACGGGCTGATGAACGTGCCGGTGGCCTTCTGGCTGCTGCGCAGCTTCTTCAAGCAGATACCACTGGCGCTGGACGAGGCTGCCTGGCTGGACGGCGTGGGCTACTGGCGCACGCTGTGGCGCATCAACCTGCCGCTGATCTGGCCCGGCCTGGTGTCCACCGGGTTGATCTGCCTGATCCTGTCGTACAACGAATTCCTGCTGGCCTCGGTGCTGAACAGCCGACCCGATATGCGCACCATCACCGTCGCCATCTCGCTGTTCCAGGGCGAGCGCATTGTCAACTTCGGCCAGATGGCCGCCGCATCCCTGGTCGGCATTGCGCCGGTCTACCTGCTGGCGCTGGCTTTCCAGAAATACCTGATCGGCGGCCTCAGCGCTGGCGCCAGCCGTTAGAAATCCTATGGCAAACATCCACATCACCGGCCTGCACAAGGCCTATGGCGACACCGCCGTGCTGCACGACATCCAGCTGCAAATCCCCGAAGGCGAATTCGTCGTACTGGTCGGCCCTTCTGGCTGCGGCAAATCCACCCTGCTGCGCGCCATCGCCGGGCTGGAGACCACCGACCGGGGCAGCATCGCCTTCAACGGCACGCCGGTAGACCACCTGCCACCACAGCAACGCCGCGTGGCCATGGTGTTCCAAAGCTATGCGCTCTACCCGCATATGACGGTACGCAACAACATGGCCTTTGGCCTGCGCGAACAGCGCGCGCCCGAGGCGCTGATTCAGGAGCGCATCGCCAAAGCATCTACCGCCCTGCACCTGGACGACTACCTGGAGCGCTATCCGCGCCAGCTCTCCGGCGGCCAGCGCCAACGCGCGGCCATGGGCCGGGCCATGGTGCGCGAGCCGGTGGCCTTTTTGTTCGACGAACCCCTGTCCAACCTGGACGCCCAGCTGCGCGTGCAAATGCGCGCCGAGATCCGCGCCCTGCAGCGCCAGCTCGGCACCACCACCGTCTACGTCACCCACGACCAGGAAGAAGCCATGACCATGGCCGATCGCATCGTGGTGCTGCGCGCCGGCCGCATCGAGCAGGTGGGCAGCCCGCTGGCGCTGTACGACGAGCCGGCGAATGAATTCGTGGCCCGCTTCATAGGTTCGCCGCCGATGAATATGCTGGACGCCCGCTGGTCCAGCCACTGCCTGGCCCTGGGCCGTGGCCTGCTGCTGCCCGCGCCGCCCGGCCACACCGGCCTCGAAGGCGCCGCCGTGCGCCTAGGCGTGCGGCCCGAACATCTGCTGCTGTGGACTGGCGACACCCCGCTGCCGGCCGACGCACCCCGGCTACGCCTGCGCGTGCACAGCCTAGACCACCTGGGCGCCGCCACCGAGCTATATGGCAGCGTGGTCGGCGCGGACGACCCAACGCCCTGGCTGGCCCGCTTAACCGGCCGCTACTTCGCCCAAGCGGGGGACGAAGTCACCCTGACCTGGGACCTGGAACGCAGCCGCCTGTTCGACCCGCGCAGCGGCCTGCGCTGGCCCGCGCTGGATGCGCCCAGCCGCTACCGGGATACGGCGGCGTTGCAGATATCTGCATAAAAATGGCTGTAACGCAGGTCGCACCTTCGCAAACAGCTATTAAAAACATAGTAATTCGCCCTTTGAAGATGGCAAAAATCGCCGCGTGTGTGAAAGCGGCGCTTGGCATATAGCCCGTGCCTGCTTGCCGGGGCGGTAGTACTACGTAGGCACAAGCGATAGTATGCAATCCGCACATCTCTTACATAATTTGTACACAATCCGGCGCAAAAGTGCGCTAGGTAGTAAGCAGATTGGCGGACACATGAAGCAGACCAAAAGTACCAAGTGGCGTATGGCAGCCATCATCATCGCGTGCATCGCGGCCTATGCGGCACAGGATGATGACGCCAGCATCGCCAAAGGAAACACCCTGACTGCACAGTACACAGCGGCAAACCCGCGCTAGCAAGTGCCCGGGATGTTACGGGCTTCCGAGTCTGCCCAGGAGCGCGAATGCGCACTGATCCGCAACGCAAAGCGGCACGCGCAGGTCTGATTTTTGGTTTGCGTCACCTGTCCGGCCCACGGGCACGATGCTGGCTTTGCGTGTACAGCCGTGCTGCAAATAGCCACATAAGAAAAAGCCTCTAGCGCAGGCAGCATCTGCACAAGCAGCTATAGAAAATATAGTATCCCACTGAGCGGCTGCGTATGCCGCAGGCTGGCAGAATCGGCACATACGAATACCGATACAAGCTGCCCACCCATGGCCCGCGAGAACTTCAACGATCTGCATGCCTTCGTACTGGTTGCGCGCGAAGGCAGCTTTACCCGGGCTGCCGCTCAGCTACGGGTGTCACAGTCGGCGCTGAGCCACACGATTCGCGGCCTCGAAACCCGGCTGGGCATACGCCTGCTGACCCGCACCACGCGCAGCGTGTCGCCCACCGAAGCCGGGCAGCGCCTGCTGCGCACCCTCAGCTCCCGCTTTGAAGAGATCGAGGCCGAACTGGCCGCGCTGAGCGAGCTGCGCGACAAGCCCGCCGGCACGGTGCGCATCACCGCCGCCCACCATGCCGCCCGCACCGTGTTGTGGCCCAAGCTGGCCAAGCTGCTGCCGCACTACCCGGACATCAAGGTCGAGATCGTCACCGAATCGCGCTTCGTGGACCTCGCGGCCGAGCGTTTTGACATGGGTGTGCGCTTGGGTGACCAGGTAGAAAAAGACATGGTGGCGGTGCGCATCTCGTCCGATCTGCGCATGGCCATCGTCGCCACGCCGGCCTATTTTGCAGCGCGCAGCCTGCCACAAACGCCGCACGACCTGGCCGGGCACAACTGCATCAATCTGCGGCTGGCCACGCTGGGTGGCATCTATGCCTGGGAGTTCGAGAAAGACGGCCAACCGCTCAAAGTGCACGTAGAAGGCCAACTGGTGTTCAGCGACAGCGTGCCCATGCTGCAGGCGGCCTTGGAAGGATTCGGCGTGGCCTGTGTGCCCGAGGACATGGTCGATGCGCACATCGCCCAGGACCGCCTGGTGCGCGTGCTGCAGGAGTGGTGCCCCTACTTTCAGGGCTACCACCTGTACTTCCCCCGACGTCGCCAGTCGCTGCCGGCGCTGGCCCTGGTGGTGGACGCTCTGCGCCACCGGCCCGCAACTGAGGACCTGTTGACAGTCTAAGAAACTGCTGGCGGGTATCAGCCGCGAAAGGCCGCTTCGATCTTCGCGATGTCGATCTTTCTCATCTTCATCATCGCATCAAAAGCCCGCTTGGCCGCGGCACGGTCAGGGTGGGTGAACGCGGCAGTCAGGGCGCGTGGCGTGATCTGCCACGACAGGCCCCACTTATCCTTGCACCAGCCACAGGCGCTTTCCTGGCCGCCGTTGCCCACCACCGCATCCCACAAACGGTCGGTTTCGGCCTGGTCATCGGTCGCAACCTGGAACGAAAAGGCTTCAGACTGCTGGATCCCCGGCCCGCCGTTCAGGCCAACACATGGAATGCCGATCACGGTGAACTCGACCGTCAGCACATCGCCCTGCTTACCAGCAGGATAGTCACCGGGCGCGCGATGGACGGCACCCACCGCGCTGTCCGGAAAGGTCTTGGCGTAAAACTGCGCGGCGTCCAGGGCTGTGCCGTTGTACCAGAGACAGATCGTGTTTTTAGGGACCATGCTCGCTCTCCAATCGGTTGCAGGCCTTGCATCCTATCGCGCAAGCTACGGAACACGAACCCACCGACAAGACCCTGCTCATATCAGCAGTACCGCCCTGAAACAACCGTAACAGCGATAGCCGTCATAGGGTCCGGCAAGCCACCGACCCGCGGCGCCGCTGCGGCAGCACGATCAGCCAGAGCACTGCAGCCAAGGCCAGCACCAGCATCACCGAGCCCGCAGCAAACGCTGCAGCAATCCGGTGGGCCTGCAGCGCCCGCGCATCCAGCGTGCCCTGGTCCACCGCCGCAAACACCACCACCAGAATCGCCAACCCCAGCGAACCGCCCAACTGGTGGGCCGCATTCACCAGGCCGGACGCGGCACCCGCATCCTCCCGGCGCACACCGGCGATGCCCGCTACCGTCAGCGGGCTCAGCGTGCAGCCCTGGCCCAGGCCCAGCAGCACCATGGGCAAGGCGATACCGGTCAGGTATAGCGAATTCACCGACACCCAGCTGAGCCAGACCATGCCCAGCACGGTGGTAGCCAGGCCCGCTGCCAGCACACGGCCATTGCCAAAGCGCTGGGTCAGCCGGGGAACGGCCATGGCCGCGGCGAAGTTAGAAATGGTGGTGGGCAAGTACGCCAGGCCCGCCTCGAACGGGCTGAAGCCCAGCACACCCTGCAGAAACTGCGTGGTGAAAAACCAGAAGCCCACCATCGCCCCCAGGAACAGCACCCGCGCCACATACGCCCCGGCCCGCTCGCGGTGGGCAAACAGGCGTAGCGGCATGATGGGCTGCTGCACCCGCGCCTCGTGCCACACCAGCAGGGCCAGCAGCAGCAGGCCCGCAGCCAAGGCAGCCACAGTCAACCCATCGCCCCAGCCCGTGCTGGCGGAACGCACCAGGCCGTAGACCAGCGCGCCCATGCCCAGCGTGGAGGCCACGGCACCCAGCACATCAAACTGGCCCGATGCATGGCGCTCCGTTTCCTGGATGTAGCGCCGCGCACCCCATATCACCGCCAGGCCTATGGGCAGGTTGATGAAGAAGCCCACGCGCCAGGACAGCCAGTCGGCAATCACGCCGCCCAGCACCAGGCCTATGCTGGCACCCACACCGGCGGTGGCACCGTACAGGCTCAGGGCCCGGGTGCGCTCCGGGCCCTCGGCAAAGTTGGTGGACAGCAAGGCCAATGTCGAAGGCGCCAAGATCGCCGAGCCTATGCCCTGCACCGCGCGGGCGCCCAGCAGCCATTCGGGAGACTGCGCCAGGCCTATCGCCAGCGAGGCAAAAGTAAACAGCGACATACCCCACAGAAACATGCGGCGCCGGCCCAGAATGTCGCCGGCCCGCGCGCCCAGCAGCAGCAGGCCGCCAAAGGCCAGGGTGTAGGCGTTCTGCACCCAACTGAGTTCGGTGGCGCTGAACTGCAGGCTTTGCTGGATCTTGGGCAGCGCAGTGATGACGATAGACACGTCCAGCAAGGTCATCAAATAGCTGACCAGCACGATCGCCATCACGGCCGTGCGGTGTGTGGCGGCGCCCGCCGTGCCTGCATGTTTCATATGTTGTCCGCCATGTACTGCGCTTCGCTGACCTGCTCCATCCAGGCGGCCGTGCTGCCGTCCAGCTCCTCCTGGATGGCGGTGTGCGTCATGGCCACATGGGCCTGGGCGCCGTGCCAGTGCTCTTCACCGGCGGCAATCCACACCACGTCGCCGGGGTGAATCTCTTCGCGCGGGCCGCCACGGCGTTGCACCCAGCCGGCACCGGCGGTGACGATCAGCGTCTGGCCCAGTGGATGCTGGTGCCAGGCGGTGCGGGCACCGGGCTCGAAGGTGACGCTGGCGCCCAGCGCACGTGCCGGCGGGTGGGCGGGAAACAGATAGTCCACCTGCACCGTGCCGGTGAAATAGTCGGTGGGGCCTTTGGCGGAAGCTTGTGCGCCGCTGCGTTGGATGTCCATGGTGAGGTTCCTAAGTTTCGTGGGTGCAGTGGGGTGCACTGCGACGAAAAGAACTTTATCCATGGAGGCCGCCCTTGATAAGACGGTTAAATTGGCATGAACCTATGAGATTGGCTCACGAATCCATCACTGCTAAAAATTCAGCAAAAAACAGGCTCTAGCGCAGAATCTACCTGCGCAAGCAGCTATGAAAAGTGTAGTAGCGCTGTACAGAGGGCTTATGCCGGGCTCCAGTCCAGCCACTGCAGCAGCGCCTGGCACACGGCATCGGCCTGCTCCATAGTGCTCATATGGCCGGACTGCTCAACCACGTGCAACTGCACCGGCGCCGCCCGCAGCAGCGCCTGCATCTGCGCGTGCCGGGCCACGGGGCTCCAGGTATCTTCGCGGCCGCACAGCAGCAGCGTGGGGCAGCGGATCCGGCCCAGCAGCGCGGTGGCGTCCGGGCGGTGCAGCAGTGCCTGGATTTGCGCGGCAAACACCTCGGGCGTGCTGCGTTCAATCATGTCCAGAATCTGCTCAAACAGCGGGCTGTCCAGCCGCGACGGGTGCACCATGCCGCGCGCCCAGTCGCGGCCCATGGCACGCATGCCGTCCTGGCGCGCGGTCTGCAGCAGCGCCATGCGGCCGGCGCGCTCCTTGTCGCCAGCCGCGCCGGCTGCCAGGGCTTCAAAACCTGTATCCAGCAAAGCCAAGCGCTCAATGCGATCCGACTGCTGGCGCAGCACCTCCAAGGCCACGCGCCCGCCCATGGAATGGCCGGCCAGCGCCAGCGGCCCCGGGGGCGCGGTCTGCAGCACATGCTGGGCCATGGATTCGATGCTGTCCAACATGCCGTAGCTGGCCACCATGCAGGGACTGCGCTGTTGCAGCGCGGGCAACATGTCTTGCCAAACGCTGGCATCGCACAACAGGCCGGGAAGCAGAACGAGTGTCATGCGCAGATAGTAGCCTGACTACACTGCGGAGCATGCCTCTCCCCCCAAAGCACAGCGCGCAAAATCATCTGACCAGCTACTACTGGAGCGGCGACGCCCTGCGCAGCCGCAGCGTGGGTGCGCATGTGCTGGCCGGCACGGTGGACCTGCCGGTGCTGCCCCTAAGGCTACTGGCGGACTGCGAGCGGGAAATCCTGCACCAGGGCCTGGAGGCTGGCGACGTGGAGCCCCTGCCCTGGGCGCGTGCACGGGCGCGCTGGCCGGGCTACCCGGCCTGGGTGCAAGCCATGTCCGATTGGCTCCGCAGCTTTGGGCTGCACAACGCACTGGCCGGTAGCGACGTCGCCCTCATGGCCTGCCTGGGCGCTCGCTACCACCATGATGCAGCCCATTACGGCAGCGCCGCTTTCTGCAACCTGTTTCTGAGCGAAGACAAAGGGCTGGACGTGCACTTTCCGCACACCGGCCAACGCATCCCGCTGCGCCGGGGCACGGCCTTGGTGTTCGACACCGGCCAGCCGCATGCCGTGATTCCACGACACCGCAATGCCTTCCAGGCGGCCGACTTTGGACCTGGGCAGGACTGCAGCCAGCTGTTCCTGACCTGGGAACTCCCCATCGAAGATGCGCATGTCGCGCAGGCACTGCAATTGAACTTTGACGTAGACACCACTAGCGCCCAAAGACTGGATGCCGAGCAAATCTGGTGGCGAGGCGCACCGGCCCAGGTTTGCCCAGACACCGGCCAGTGGCGCGCGGCCAGCCCCGATGGCTCGCCGACAATCGCCCCTCCACACAGCACTCAGCGCCCCCAGCTTCCATGACGAACCTTCCCACTCAAACCCCGCGCCGAGTCGACGTGGTGGTCTACGCCGGCTTCAAGGCGATAGAGGCAATTGGTGCCATGAGCGTATTCGAATACGCCAACCTGCATCTGCTGCAAGAAGGCCGGCCAGCGGGCTATGCACTGAACATCGTGTCCGTCGCCGCCGGCCCAGTGGCCTCGGACACCCATATGCTGCTGCAGGCCGCCAGCGCGGTAGACGCCAACGACCTGCCACACACCGCCATCATCGTGGGCGCACGGCAGATTGAAAAAGCAATGGCGGCGCACAGCAGCATCGTGGACTGGGCGGCGGCGGTAGCGCCGCGCATCGAGCGCCTGGTGGCCCTGTGCTCGGGCTGCTTCTTCCTGGCGGCAGCCGGTGTGCTGGACGGCCTGCCCGCCACCACGCACTGGAGCGTGGCGACACTGCTGCAAGAAAAGTTTCCGGCGGTGCAGGTACAGGCCGACGCAATCTACCTGCGCTCGGGCCGCTTGTGGACATCGGCCGGGGTCACAGCCGGCATCGACCTGGCCCTGGCCCTGGTGGAAGAAGACTACGGCCGCAGCCTGGCGCTGCAGGTAGCGCGCGATCTGGTGGTGTACCTAAAGCGGCCCGGTGGGCAGTCGCAGTTCAGCGTGCACCTGAACAGCCAAAGCACCAGCCACCCCGGCATCCGCGAGGTGCAGGACTGGGTGCTGTCGAATCTATCGTTGCCACTTGACGTGGCCATGCTGGCCGACCGCGCCGCGATGAGCGAGCGCAACTTCCGCCGCGTGTTTGCCAAAGAGGTGGGCAGCAGCCCGCTGCAGTTCATCGAGTCGGCCCGGTTGGAAGCCGGCCGACGCCTGCTGGAAGAAGGCGAGCTGCCCCTGAAATCGATTGCCGGGCGCATAGGTTTTGCGTCCGAGCAGTCGCTGCGCAAGCTGTTCATCAAGCGCCTCGGCGTGGGGCCGCAGGCATACCGCGAACGCTTTGGCGGGGCGCGGCCTTGAAGTTTTTTAAGCCGCTTTGCGCAACTTGAAAACCTGCGTAGCCAACACGTCCATCAGCGTGGGCGACAGGCAGTCGTAGGTCTCCAGCCCGGCGTCATGCAGCTCTTTGCGGATGCCGGCCATCTGCTCGGGCGGTGTGCCGGTTTCGATGATGGACGAGACAAAAGCCGCGAACTCCGGCCCGGCCCAACCGGCATCTTTCGACAGCTCGGTGTGGATGAAGGCCAGCCCATAGAACGCATGGTCCTTGTTCTCGACGGGGCCAAACATGTGCACGCCACAGGCCTTGCAGGCATGGCGCTGGATGGTGGCGCTGGGGTCGACGATGTGCAGCTTTTCAGGGTGTGCGGTGACATGCACCTTGTCGCGCGACACCACGCCGACGATGGAGAACAGCGCGTTGGCCGGCTTCCAGCATTTGCTGCAGCCGCAAGCATGGTTGTGCGCCACCTGCGCATCGACCTTCACCACCACAGGATCGCTGCTGCAGTGGCAGGTCAACGTGCCGCCGCTGAAACCCGGTGCGCCCGGTTTCTTGCTTTGGCCCAAAGCGGGATGCAATACGGATGTGCTCATGTTTGTCTCCTAAAAGTCGCGCGGAACGGCCGCGCACCGAAAACAACACGTTTGCAGGTGGTCAGTCAGTGCCTACAACCGTTCGGGCTGGGCTTGTCGAAGCCTCTATCCGCACCAGGCACTTCGACAGGCTCAGTGCGAACGGGGTGGAGCGTGTATAGGCCCCATGCGCACCGGCTGGAAACGTCAGTACAGCACCACGCCACGAATGGATTCGCCACGCTTCATCAAATCAAAGCCCTTGTTGATGTCCTCCAGCGGCATGGTGTGGGTGATCAGCGGGTCGATGCTGATCTTGCCTTCCATGTACCAGTCGACGATCTTGGGCACGTCGGTGCGGCCACGCGCGCCGCCAAAGGCCGAGCCTTCCCATTTGCGGCCGGTGACCAGTTGGAATGGGCGGGTGCTGATCTCGGCACCGGCCTCGGCCACGCCGATGATGATGCTGCGGCCCCAGCCCTTGTGGGTGCATTCCAGCGCCTGGCGCATGACCTGGGTGTTGCCTATGCATTCGAAGCTGTAGTCGGCACCGCCGTCGGTGAGTTGCACGATGGCGTCTACGACGTTCGGTACCTCTTTGGGGTTGATGAAGTGGGTCATGCCGAACTGGCGGGCCATGGCCTGGCGCTCGGGGTTGATGTCCACGCCGATGATCTTGTCGGCACCGACCATCTTGGCGCCCTGGATCACGTTCAGGCCGATACCGCCCAGGCCGAAGACCACCACATTGGCGCCGGCTTCGACCTTGGCGGTGAACAGCACGGCACCGATGCCGGTGGTGACGCCGCAGCCGATGTAGCAGACCTTGTCAAACGGGGCGTCCTTGCGGATCTTGGCCAAGCTGATCTCGGGGGCCACGGTGTAGTTGCTGAAGGTGCTGGTGCCCATGTAGTGGAAGATGGGTTGGCCGTCCAGGCTGAAGCGGCTGGTGGCGTCGGGCATCAGGCCTTTGCCCTGGGTGCCACGGATGAGCTGGCACAGATTGGTCTTGCGGCTGAGGCAGAACTTGCACTGGCGGCATTCGGGGGTGTAGAGGGGAATGACGTGGTCGCCCTTTTGCAGCGTGGTGACACCGGGGCCGACATCGACCACGATGCCGGCGCCTTCGTGGCCCAGGATGGCGGGGAAGATGCCTTCGGGGTCGGCGCCGCTGAGGGTGTAGTAGTCGGTGTGGCAAATGCCGGTGGCTTTGATCTCGACCAGCACTTCGCCGAACTTGGGGCCTTGCAGGTCCACGGTTTCTATGGTCAGGGGGGCGCCTGCTTTCCAGGCGACTGCGGCTTTGGTTTTCATGGTGTGTGTCTCTCTTGCGGTCTACGCGCGGGGATGAAATATGGACGCGAATGTAATGCTGCGCCGGCCCGCGCCGCGCTGCAATCGGGCCCATCCAGCATGAATGGCCGTGTTGGGGCGCATCTTGGCCGGATTGCACCCCTGCGCGCCATTCGCTATATAAAACATAGCTACTCGCGCAGGTAATTCGTGCGCCAGAGCCCTAAAACACTTGAATTTTCAAAACGCAAACCCCACAGCCGCCCCTGCTGCCAGCGCAGCACCTGGCCCGCAGCCTGCTGCAAAACCAGCAGCAGCAGTGCGCCACAAAACCGCTAAGCCCTTGATTTTGTTCATAAAAATATTGGCACAGTCCTGGCATATATGGAATATGCGATCAAACCGCTGCAGCTTCAATGCAGTGGACATATCAACATTCCAGGAGAATCGCCATGAACCCCCACCCCACGCCGGCCACCGCTGCTTGGAGCCCCTACGACCACCCCACCCTGGCCGACAAGTTCCGCCCCATCTTCCAGCGCATAGCAGACACCGTGCTGGAACGCGAGCGCACGCGCACCCTGCCGCATGAGCCCATCACCTGGCTGAAGCAGGCCGGCTTTGGCGCGGTGCGGGTGCCGGTGGAGCATGGCGGCGGCGGCGCGTCGATTCCGCAGTTGTTCCAGCTGTTGATCGAACTGTCGGAGGCCGACTCCAACGTCACCCAGGCGCTACGCGGACATTTCGCGTTTGTCGAAGACCGGCTCAACGCGCCTGCCAGCCCCCAGCGTGATGTGTGGCTTAAGCGCTTTGTGGCGGGCGAGCTGGTGGGCAACGCCTGGTCGGAAGTGGGCAGCGTGGCGATTGGTGACGTGATCACCAAGGTGTCGCAGAAGGACGGCGAATGGGTGGCCAATGGCCGCAAGTTCTACAGCACCGGCAGCATCTTTGCCGACTGGATCGACCTGTACGCGCGCCGTGCCGACAACAACGCGGACATCATCGCGGCGGTCAGCACCCACCAGCCGGGCGTGCAGCAGAAAGACGACTGGGACGGCTTTGGCCAGCGCACCACCGGCAGCGGCACATCGGTGTACACCGACGCCAAGATTGCCGAAGAAAACATCTTCCCCTTCGAGACCCGCTTCAGGTACCAGACCGCCTACTACCAGCTGTTCCACCTGGCCACGCTGGCCGGCATTGGCCGCGCCATCGAGCGCGACGTGGCCCAGCAAGTGCGGGATCGCCAGCGCGTCTACAGCAACGGCAACGCATCGCATGTCAGCCAGGACGCGCAAATCCAGCAGGTGGTGGGCCAGATATCGGCCCTGGTCTATGCCGCCGAGGCCACGGCCCTGCGTGCCACCCTGCCCGCCCAGCGCGCGTTCGAAGCGCGGCTGCAGGGCGACAACGCCGAGGCCGAACGCCAGGCCAATATTGACGCCGAGATCGAATCCGCCCAGGGCCAGATCGTTGTGTCCGAGCTGGTGCTGCGCGCGGGCACCGACCTGTTCAACGCGCTGGGCGCATCCGCCGCCAGCACCAGCAAGTCGCTGGACCGCCACTGGCGCAACGCCCGCACCGTGGCATCGCACAACCCCATCGTCTACAAGTCGCGCATCGTGGGCGACTGGCGCATCAACGGCACCGAGCCGCCCTACGTCTGGCAAATCGGCAACGGCACAGGCCGCAAGGTTTGAGTCAAACATCTTCCAAGGAATCACCATGAGCACTGCCACCCTGGACCGCCCCCGCGTCAACTCCACCGCACCGTTCACCGCCCGCCCCCGCCCCAGTCAACCGGCCCACGTGATCCGCGACGATGCCGAAGCCATCACCGTGGCGCACCGCCTGGCGGCCGAGTTCCGCACCGAATCCGCACTGCGCGACCGCGAAGGCCTGCTACCACTTTCAGAGCTGGACGCGTACTCGCAAAGCGGGCTGTGGGGCATTAACGTGCCCAAAGCCTATGGCGGCGCAGGCGTCTCCTACGCTACGCTGGCGCAGGTGATACGCATCCTGGCCGAGGGTGACTCCAGCCTGGCCCAGATCACGCAGAACCACCTGGCCCTGGTCGCCCACATCGGGCTGGATGGCACACCGGCCCAGCAGGCCGAGCTGTTCGGCCTGGTACTACAGGGCATACGTTTCGGCAATGCGTTCTCAGAAAAAAACAGCAAGAACGTGGCCGCGTTCGAGACCACCTTCAAGATCGAGGGCGACACCGCTGTGGTGAACGGCCAGAAGTTCTACACCACCGGCGCGCTGCTGGCACACATCGTGCCCATCGTCACGGTGGACCCGCTGGAGGGCAAGGGCTACCTGGCCTTTGCCGACCGCAATGCCGACGGGCTGACGGTGCTGAACGACTGGTCCAGCTTCGGCCAGCGCACCACGGCCTCCGGTTCGATCCAGATCGTCGATGTGCGCGTGCCGCTGAGCCGGCTGGTGCCCGTGGCCGCATTCGACCGCCCCACGGCAGCGGGCGCCATCTCGCAAATCATCCAGGCCGCGATCGACGGCGGCATTGCCGCTGGCGCGATTGCCGAGACCATCGCCTTCGTGAAGAACCGCAGCCGCCCGTGGATTGACAGCGGCAAGGAAACCGCTGCCGAAGACCCTTTCACCATCAGCGCCATCGGCGACCTGACGCTGCGCCTGCACGCCGCCGAGGCCCTGCTGGAACGCGCAGGCCGTGCCATCGACCTGGCCCTGGCCGAGCCCAACGAGGCCACGGTCAACGCCGCCACCCTAGCCACTGCCGAAGCCAAGGTGCTGACCACCGAAGCCGCGATTGCCGCCACCAACAAGCTGTTCGAGCTGGCCGGCACCCGTTCCACCCTGGCCGAGCACAACCTCGACCGCCACTGGCGCAACGCCCGCGTGCACACCCTGCACGACCCGGTGCGCTGGAAGTACTTCCACCTGGGCAACTACCACCTGAACGGTGTGCACGCCCCGCGCCACGCGTGGAGCTAGGCAATGGTCCGACACATCCGCTTCAACGCGTTCGAAATGAACTGCGTGGCCCACCAGTCCCCCGGGCTGTGGGCCCACCCGCGCGACAGGTCCTGGGAATACAAGGACCTGCGCTACTGGACCGACCTGGCCAAGACGCTGGAGAAGGGCTTCTTCGACGGCATCTTCATCGCCGACGTGATCGGCTACTACGACGTCTACAAGGGCAGCAACTACCACGCGCTGCAACAGGGCGCGCAGATCCCGGTAAACGACCCGCTGCAGCTGGCCGCGCCCATCGCCATGGTGACCGAGCACCTGGGCATAGGCATCACCGCGTCCACATCCTTTGAGCACCCCTACACCTTTGCGCGGCGCCTCTCCACCGCCGACCACCACACCCAGGGCCGGCTGGGCTGGAACATCGTCACCTCCTACCTGGAGAGCGGCGCCAAGAACATCAGCCAGGGCGGCCTGCGCCGCCACGACAACCGCTACGAGGTGGCCAACGAATACGTGGAGGTGCTGTACAAGCTGCTGGAAGGCAGCTGGGAGGCCGACGCCGTGGTGCGTGACCGCGCCAAGGGCATCTTCGCCCACCCGGAAAAAATCCACGAAATCGCCCACAAGGGCAAGTACTTCGACGTGCCCGGCTACCACCTGAGCGAGCCCTCGCCCCAGCGCACACCGGTGCTGTACCAGGCCGGTGCCTCCGGCCCCGGCAAGAGCTTTGCGGCCCAGCATGCCGAATGCGTATTCGTCGCCGCACCCACGCAGAACGTGCTGAAGAACTATGTGCGCGATGTACGCGCGCAAGCGGCACTGGCCGGGCGCGACCCGCGCAAGCTGCTGGTCTACAACCTGGTGACGGTCATCGTGGACGAGACCGATGCCAAGGCCCAGGCCAAGTTCGAGGAATACCAGCGCTACGCCTCCTACGACGGCGCGCTGGTCTTCATGTCTGGCTGGACCGGCATCGACTTCGGCCAGTACGCGCCCACCGAGCTGGTGCGCAAGGTGGACACCAACGCCATCCTGTCCGCCGTGGAAGTGCTGGCCGGCGGCGACCGGTCCTGGACCATCGAGGAATTGGCAAAGTGGGGCGGCGTGGGCGGCCTGGGCCCGGTCTTCGTAGGCTCGGCTGCCACCGTGGCCGACATCCTGCAACAGTGGGTGGAGGCCACCGATATCGACGGCTTCAACCTGGCCTACGCCATCGCCCACGAAACCTTTGAAGATGTCGTCACCCACCTGGTGCCCGAACTGCAGCGCCGCGGCGTCTACCCCACGGCCTACAAACCCGGCACGCTGCGCGAAAAGCTGTTTGGCGACGGCCCCCTGCTGCCCGCCACGCACCCGGCGCAGCAGTACCGCGATATTGAAAAGGTGAAGAGAGAGGGTGGGCAAAGAAGCGCGCCAGCGGCGGCGGAGACAGAGCGGGAGGCTGCTCTGTCTTAAACCGTCATATTGGCGTTTGCTTCATTTTTGATAGCTGCCAGCGCAGGGCTCTTCTGCGCTGGTGGCTATTTTTTCTTGTGAATCGGAATACGTGAACAACCGTCGGTGCCGCGAGTCGCATTCTGCGAGGTCGCGCTTACCAGGCCTCTGCGGCTGGCGTTCCCTGGTGGTAGCGCAGCTGCCACTGGCCATCTACCTGCATCCAGATAGATGAACGCAGCGTGTGATTCTCCAGACCACCGTGTTGTTGGCGGTGCGCCGAGCGGTAAGTGAGCAATGCCACCCCGGCTGCAGGTTCGTACACCGAGAAGTCACTTGAGACCACAGGCGGAGAAGTCTGCTGCGCGCCCAGGAAACGAAGGACGGTTGCGCGATCGTATTCGCGCCCTGAGCGGCCTACTTCGGAGAAGTCTTTGTGTAGCAACTCCTCTAGGCGACCGACTTCACAAGGAACACCCGCATGGTGTAGCTCGACCTCTAGGGCTTGAATGGTGGAAAGAAGGGAATTCATGGCGATTGCATTTCACTTATATCGTTGACGCTTTGTATACCTGGGCAAGTGCCCAGGTATCTAAAGGCTCTACCAAACCCCGTAGGGCTTGGATGGCAATGTTAGCCGTCGATTCAGCAGCCGGTCTCCCCCCCGCGATAAGTCAGGCCAGTGGTTCGGCAAAGACCATCCCACACCGTACCGGCCCGCAATGCTTCTTGCTGCCGGGGCAGCAACACCACCCACATCTGCTGCCCCACCAGCATCCAAAAACAGCATATGCATGCGCGCAAACCGACTATGCCGCAGGCACTGCTGCTCCAGCAGCAACACATCCGCAGCATGTTGGAAACCCAGCACTCACACGCCCCATAAAAACACACTAAACCTTTGATTTACATCAATATTTTCTCTGGCACGCCATTCGCATAAAGCCACTGTGCTGCAAATAGGTTGCGGCTTCCAAACAGAGGTCCTATCAACATGGTGAAGAAACTCAAAGTCGTGGCTGTATCCGGTGGTTTGCAGCGCCCCTCCCGCACGCTGGTGCTGGTTCAAGAACTGTTGGCCGCGCTGGGCGATGCTCTGCCTATCGACGTGCATCTGATCGAGCTGGGCAACATCGGCCCGCAGTTTGCCGGCACGCTGTACCGCAGCCAGCTGCCCGCCGCCGTGGAGGCCGAGGTGGCCGCCATTGAATCGGCCGACCTGCTGATCGTGGCAAGCCCCGTGTACCGTGGCTCGTACACCGGCCTGTTCAAGCACCTGTTCGACTTCGTGCACCACGAGGCGCTGACCGATGTGCCAGTGCTGCTGGCCGCCACAGGTGGTAGCGACCGCCATGCGCTGGTGATCGACCACCAACTGCGCCCGCTGTTCAGCTTCTTCCAGTCGCGCACGCTGCCCATCGGCGTATATGCGACGGAGAAGGACTTCGAAGGCTACGAGATCAGCAGCCCCGCACTGCGCGAGCGCATTGCACTGGCGATTGCCCGCGCCGTTCCCCAGCTGTCGCATCGCGCGGCACCGGCCACGGCTGCAGAAGCCGTCGCCGCCTGATCCACATCTACCGCACAGGAGTCTTCCCATGAGCAACGCATCCAGCACCACACCTGCAGAAGTCAAATTCGCCTACTGGGTCCCCAACGTCAGCGGCGGCCTGGTGGTCAGCACCATCAAGCAGCGCACAGACTGGAGCCTGGAATACAACCAGAAGCTGGCGCTCACGGCCGAGAAAGCCGGTTTTGAGTACGCGCTGAGCCAGATCCGCTTTACCGCCGGCTACGGTGCCGAGTACCAGCACGAGTCCGTGTCCTTCAGCCAGGCGCTGTTGCATGCCACGACCAAGCTGAAAGTGATAGCCGCCATCCTGCCCGGCCCCTGGAACCCGGCCGTAGTGGCCAAGCAGATCGCCACCATCGACCACATCTCCAGCGGGCGCATTGCCGTCAACATGGTGAGCGGCTGGTTCAAGGGCGAGTTCCAGGCGATTGGCGAACCATGGCTGGAGCACGACGAGCGCTACCGCCGCACCAACGAATTCATCCGCGCGCTCAAGGGCATCTGGACGCAGGACAACTTCAGCTTCAAGGGCGACTTCTACCGTTTCACCGACTACACGCTGAGCCCCAAGCCCGTGCAAAAGCCGCACCCGGAAATCTTCCAGGGCGGCAGCTCGCGCGCGGCACGCGACAACGCGGCCAGCGTGTCCGACTGGTACTTCACCAACGGCAACACGCCCGACAAGCTGAAGGAGCAGATCGACGACATCCAGACCAAGGCGGCCCAGAACGGCCACAAAGTGCGCATCGGCGTGAACGCCTTCGTCATCGCCCGCGACACCGAGGAAGAAGCCAAGGCCGTGCTGGCCGACATCATCAAACATGCCCATGTGGAAGCCGTGCACGCCTTTGGCGACGCGGTGAAGCAGGCCGGCAAGGCGTCGCCCGAAGGTGAAGGCAACTGGGCCAAGTCCACGTTTGAAGACCTGGTGCAGTACAACGACGGCTTCCGCACCAACCTGATAGGCACACCGCAGCAGATCGCCGAGCGCATCGTGGCGCTGAAGGCGATTGGCGTGGACCTGGTGCTGACCGGCTTTTTGCACTTCATCGAAGAGGTGGAGTACTTCGGCCAGAAGGTGCTGCCCCTGGTGCGCGCCCTTGAAGCAGCCCAGGCAGAAAAGCAGGCCGAGCCTGCGCTGGAAGCCGTGGCCTAAGGACTGCACAACATGACCAGCGCCAGCCTAGGAGCCCGTCGGGCTTGGAACGTCGAAAGCGAAAATCGGCCCCAGCGAGGACAGTTTTTGCCGGATTTGCAGGCCCATAGCGCCGCTATGGGGCAAAAAAACGGTGAAAAATGGACCGCTGCGGTCGATTTGCAGCCGACGCTTTCCAAGTCCGACGGACTCCTCAGCCTGGACCGGCTCACGCCGGTCTCGCCGCCACCCACCACCACGCTCAGGCAAAGCACCGAGCAGCCCCGCCCGGCACGGCCGGCCCACACCGCGCCCGCCGCTGCCACGGCAACGACGCCCGTGCTGCGTCTGGAAGACATCCATTTGTCCTTTGGCGGCGTGACCGCCTTGGCGGGCGTGGAGCTGTCGATTGCGGCTGGCGAAATCCGCGCCGTGATCGGGCCGAATGGCGCGGGTAAAAGCTCGCTGGTGAATGTGATCAGCGGTCTGTACCGTCCCGACCGGGGACGCGTATGGATAGGCGGCAAAGACTTTGCCCAGGTGCCCACGCCACGGCTGGCGCGGCTGGGCGTAGCGCGTACCTTCCAGAACCTGGCGCTGTTCAAGGGGCTGACGGTGCGCGACAACATCGTGATGGGCCGGGTGGATACCGTGCGCTCCACATTCATCGAGCAATGGATAGGCCTGGGCCGTGCACGACGCGAGCGCGACGACGCGCAGGCCCGCACCGACGAGATCATAGGCTTCCTGGGCCTGCACAGCGTGCGCGAGCGCCTGGCCGGCACCCTGCCCTACGGCCTGCAAAAACGGGTGGAGCTGGCACGCGCCCTAGTGGCACGCCCCCAACTGCTGTTGCTGGACGAACCCATGGCTGGCATGACCGTGACCGAGAAGAGCGAGATGGCGCATTTCGTGCGCGTCGCGCGCGACCAGTTCGGCACCACCATCCTGTTGATCGAGCATGACATTGGCGTGGTGCTGGCCCTGTCGAACCGCGTGGCGGTACTGGACTACGGCCGCAAGATCGCCGACGGCACACCCGCCCAGGTGCGCGACGACCCGGCCGTCATTGACGCCTATCTGGGCGTAGCCCATGCAGAAGAAAGCCTGTGATGGACGGATTTGATTTCGCCTTTTTTGCCGAAGTGCTGGTCGGCGGCCTGCTTTCCGGTGTGATGTATTCGCTAGTAGCCATCGGCTTTGTGTTGATCTACAAAACCTCGGGTGCGCTGAATTTTGCGCAAGGTGCGCAACTGCTGTTTGCGGCGCTGACCTTTGTGAGCCTGGTGGAGCGGGGCATCAGCTTTCCGCTGGCGCTGCTGGCCACTTTTGCACTGATGGTGCTGCTGGGCCTGGCGGTGGAGCGCGTCGTACTGCGCCCGCTGGTGAACCAGCCGCCCATCACCCTATTCATGGCCACGCTGGGTCTGTCGTATGTGATCGAAGGTGTGGCCCAAATGCTGTGGGGCACACAGGTGCATGCGCTGGACCTGGGCATTGCCGACGAGCCGATAGAGGTCTGGGGCATTCTCATCTCCACCTTCGACCTGTTTGCCGCTGCCATTGCCGGCACCATGGTGGCGCTGCTGTCGGCCTTCTTCCGCTACACCCATGTGGGCCTGGCCTTTCGCGCCGTGGCCGACGATACCTATGCGGCTATCGCCGTAGGCCTGCGCCTGCCGCGCATCTGGGCCACGGTGTGGGCCACCGCCGGCACCATCGCCCTGGTGGCGGGCCTGCTGTGGGGCGCCCGGCTGGGTGTGCAGTTTTCGCTGTCGCTGGTGGTGCTGAAGGCGCTGCCGGTACTGATGCTGGGTGGCTTTGATTCCATCCTGGGCGCCATCGTCGGCGGCCTGCTGATCGGTGCGCTGGAGAAGCTGGCCGAGGTGTATCTGGGTCCCTTCGTCGGTGGCGGCATTGAAAGCTGGTTTGCCTATGTGGCAGCACTGGCCTTTTTGCTGGTGCGGCCTGCCGGCCTGTTTGGCCAGAAGCTGGTGGAGCGCGCATGAGCACCGCAACATTCCCCGCTAAGGTGTGGGTCGCACCATTGGCCTTGCTATTGGTCGCCTATGGCGTGGTCCCCGCGCTGGGCAGCGCCTATTTGTTCGACGCCATCCTGATCCCGTTCCTGGCGCTGTCCCTGGCGGCCGTGGGGCTGAACCTGTTGACGGGCTACGCCGGCCAGTTGTCACTGGGTTCTGCCGCCTTCATGGCCGTAGGTGCGTTCGCGGCATACAACTTCAACCTGCGCCTGCCCGGCCTGCCGCTGTTGGCCAGCATTGCACTGGCGGGCCTGTCGGCCACCGCCATCGGCCTGGTGTTTGGCCTGCCCAGCCTGCGTTTGCGCGGCTTCTACCTGGCCGTGTCCACGCTGGCAGCGCAGTTTTTTGTGCAGTGGGCTTTGACCAAGTTCAGCTGGTTCACCAATGACAACGCATCCGGCGTGATCGACGCACCGCCGCTGCAGGTGCTGGGCTTCAGCTTTGACACGCCCGTAGGCCGCTACCTGTTTGCGCTGACCCTGGTGGCGGTGTTGACTGCGCTGGTCTGGCGCCTGGTGGGTACGCAGACCGGGCATAACTTCATCGCCATCCGCGACAACGAGCTGGCCGCCCGCGTGATCGGTGTGCCGGTGCTGCGTACCAAGCTGCTGGCGTTTGCGATTTCGTCCTTCATCGTTGGCGTGGCGGGTGTGCTGTGGGCCTTTGTGTACCTGCGCACGGTGGAGCCCGCGGGCTTCAACCTGGACCGCTCGTTCCAGCTTCTGTTCATCGTCATCATCGGTGGCCTGGCCACCATACGCGGGGCTTTTCTGGGTGCCGCGCTGATCGTGGTGTTCCCGCTGCTGCTGTCACGCGTGGGCGCCCTGCTATTTGGCGGCTGGTTCGACTCCGGCGTACTCGACATGACCCAGCGCATCGTGCTGGGCGCACTGATCATCTTTTTCCTCATCGTGGAACCACAAGGCCTGGCCGCCCTCGGGAGTCGCCTACGGAAAAAGCTGTCTCCGGCTGTCTGAAAACAGCATTTCAATTCAAAAATACACGGGAGTTTTCATCCATGTCTTTCATCAAAAACCTGCGTACTGCGGCCATCGCCGCTACGCTGGCCATCAGCGGCCTGCAAGCGGCCCAGGCCGACGAACAATTCTTTCCGCTGCAAAGCTACCGCGTAGGCCCGTATGCTGCCGGCGGCACCGGCTTCTTCGGCGGCTTCATTGACTATCTGAACCTGGTCAACACCCGCGATGGCGGGGTGGGTGGCGTCAAGCTCACCTGGGAAGAAGGCGAAACCCAGTACGAGGTCGAACGCGGCGTGGAGGTGTACGAGCGCCTGAAAACCAAACCCGGCATCGCCGCCTGGAACCCGCTGTCGGTCGGCATTGCCTACGCGCTGATCGACCGCGTGACGGCCGACAAGGTACCCCTGCTGACCATCAACCACGGCCGCACCGACACCACCGACGGCCGGGTCTTCAAGTACATCTTCCCGCTGCTGCTGAACCCCTACAGCGAAACCTCAGGGATAGTGAACTACATCGCCGGCAAGGTGGGTGGTGAAGACAAGCTCAAGGGTAAGAAGATCGTAGTGCTGTACCACGGCTCGCCCTACGGCAAAGAGACCATCCCAATTTATGAGCTGCTGGCCAAGAAATACGGCTTCACGGTGCAGCAAATCGAAGTGCCACACCCTGGCAATGAACAGCAGTCACAGTGGCTGACCATCCGCCGCGCCAAGCCCGATTACGTGGTGCTGCGTGGCTGGGGCGTGATGAACCCGGTGGCGCTGAAGACCGCGCAGAAGACCGGCTTCCCGGCCGACCACATCATCGGCAATGTGTGGTCCAACTCCGAAGAAGACGTGATCCCCGCTGGCGACGCCGCCAAGGGCTATGTGGCCATCACCAGCGTGGCCGCCGGCACGCAGTTTCCCGTGGTGCAGGACATCGTGAAGACGGTGTACGACGCCGGCAAGGGCAATCTGGAAGACAAGAAGCGCATCGGTACGCGCTACCACAACCTGGGCATTTTGAACGGCATCCTGAACGTGGAAGCCATCCGCATCGCCCAGGCCAAGTTCGGCAAACGCACGCTGACCGGTGACGAAATCCGCTGGGGCCTGGAAAACCTGAAGATCGACGAAGCCCGCGCCGCCGCACTGGGTGCCAAGGGCTTGTTCCATTCGATCAACGTGACCTGGGACAACCACGAAGGCGATGGCCGCGTGGCCTTCCAGCAATGGGATGGCAGCAAATGGAATGTGGTGTCCGACTGGATCGCCCCCGACTGGAAACTGCTGCGCCCCATCATTGAAAAGTCGTCCCTGGCCTACGCCAAGGAGAAGAACATCAAGGTACGCACCAGCATCAACGACTGAGCCTGACGACACACATATGCTGCAGCTCCAAGCCGTAGAGGCGATCTACCAAAACGCCATCGTCGCTCTGCGCGGCGTCAGCCTCGATGTACGGGCGGGCGAAATCCACGCCCTGCTGGGCGCCAACGGCGCGGGCAAGTCCACCACCCTGAAGGCAGTGTCCAACCTGCTGCCGGCCGAGCGTGGCAAGGTGACGGCGGGCAGCATTGTGTTTGACGGGCACGACGTATCCCGCACCAGCCCTGCCGCCCTGGTGCGGCAGGGTTTGGTACCGGTACTGGAAGGCCGCCACTGCTTCCGCAGCCTAACGGTAGAAGAAAACCTGCTGACCGGTGGCCTGGGCCGCAGCGCCAGCCGGGCCGAGTTGGCCCAGGATCTGGAGCGCGTCTACGCCATCTTTCCGCACCTGCGGGACAAGCGCCGCGCACTGGCAGGGCTGACCTCCGGCGGGGAACAGCAGATGACAGCCATTGGTCGCGCGCTGATGTCACGCTCCCGCCTGCTGGTGCTGGACGAACCCTCCATGGGCCTGGCGCCGCTGGTGGTGCAAGACATCTTCCGGCAACTGAAACGGCTGAACCAGGACGAGGGCTTGACCATTCTGGTTGCCGAGCAGAACTCCACTGTCGCCCTGCAATATGCAGACCGGGCCACGGTACTGGACACAGGGGTAGCCGTACTGACGGGCACCACCGCAGAACTACGGCAGCGCTCCGATATCCAGTCGTTCTACTTTGGTGAGGCCATAGCGGAGGAATTGGCAGGCTAATACCGCCCATTTCTTCCTCAAGTCCGCGCGCTGGCGGCCGATAAAGTAAGCATGAACGTCTCATCCATCAGCGCAACGTCGTCCTCCGCCTCGTCAGGCAGCGGGACTTCTGACGCCATCGCCAAGCTGCAAAAGCAGATCCAGGCAGTGACGACCGAGCTGAAAAACCTGGCCGCCAGCGACATGGATGCCAAGGCCAAGGAAACCCAAAGCCAGTTGCTGCAGAATGAGATCCAGATGCTGCAGGCGCAAATCGCCGCCCTGCAGCAACAGCGCCAACAAGCTGACGCGCTGAAAATCCAGAAAAGTTCCAAGCCAGACGCAGCCGACGCTGCTGCGCAAGCGCCAACTGCGCCCAAAAAACGTACGCCGGGGCTGGGTGAGTTGATCGACACCTACGCTTGAGGCATATCTGAGGCCCCAGCCTCAGAGCCGATCCCTCAGCAGCGGCTATACAGCGGCGCCAGTCGCGTCAAACACACCTTCAAACAAGGCCGAGCTCAGATAGCGCTCACCCGAATCCGGCAGCACCACGACGATGGTTTTGCCCTCGCTCTCCGGTTTCTTGGCCCAGCGCACAGCAGCGGCCACCGCCGCGCCGCAGGAAATGCCGGACAAGATACCCTCCTCGCGCGCCAACCGCCGCGCATAGTCCAGCGCCTCGTCGTTGCTGACCTGCTCTATGGCATCCACCAGCGACAGGTCCAGCACATCCGGCACAAAGCCCGCGCCTATGCCCTGGATCTTGTGCGGCGCGGGTTTCAGCTCTTCACCGGCGCGCTTTTGCGTCAGCACCGGGCTGGCCGATGGCTCCACGGCCACCGAAATAATGGCCTTGCCCTGGATCTGCTTGATGTAGCGCGACACGCCGGTGATGGTGCCGCCGGTCCCCACGCCCGACACCAGGATGTCGATGCGGCCATCGGTGTCCTGCCATATTTCAGGGCCGGTGGTGGTGGCGTGGATGGCCGGGTTGGCCGGGTTCTGGAACTGCTGCAGCAGCACGTATTTGGGGTCGCTGGCCACTATTTCCTCGGCCTTGGCGATGGCGCCTTTCATGCCCTTGGCGCCCTCGGTCAGCACCAGCTTGGCGCCATAGGCCAGCAGAATCTTGCGCCGCTCAATGCTCATGGTCTCGGGCATGGTCAGGGTGATGGGAATGCCTTTGGCTGCCGCCACAAACGCCAGGGCGATGCCGGTATTGCCACTGGTGGGCTCCACAATTTCCTTGCCGGGGCCTAGCAAACCGCGCTTTTCCGCGTCCCAAATCAGCGCCGCGCCGATACGGCATTTGACCGAATAGGCAGGGTTACGGCCCTCGATCTTGGCCAGCACCGTAGCCTTGGCACCGTCGGTAATGCGCTTGAGGCGGACCAACGGTGTGCGTCCTATGGACAAGGAGTTGTCTGCGTAAATCGCGGTCATGGTGGGCGTGCTCCGTGGTGAAAAAGACCACTTTAGGATCAAAGCGTGGTGGCTCCAACGAAGAAAAAATCAGTTCCATACAAGCTGTATGCATGAGAACCTGACTACGGCCTATTGCCACATCGCTTATGCGTTTTTCCATCTTGAATATCGCCATTCATTCGTTCACAGCATGTAGCGGCATGCCTACAGTCGGCCTCCTCATTACTTCTCTGAGCGAACCACACAATGCCATTCCGTCCCGCCGCAATCATTGCCACCGCACTCGCTGCGACCCTGTTGTCCCACGCCGCAATGGCCGACCAATTGGATGACATCAAGAAAAAAGGCGAGCTGGTCATCGGCGTACTGGGCACCGACGAACCCAACAGCTTTGTCGATGCCAAGACCCGCGAGATCGTCGGCTACGAGGTAGACATCGCCAATGCCATCGCCAAGAAGATCGGCGTCAAGCCAGTCTTCAAACAGCTGGCCGTGGCTGCGCGTATTCCCGAGCTGCAGCAAGGCCGGGTGGACATCCTGGCCGCGTCGCTGACGCATAACAAGGAACGTGAAGCGCAGGTGGACTTTTCTCTCACCACCTTCGTCACCGGCCAGAAGGTGCTGGTGAAGACCGCCAGCGGCATCAACGACCTGCCCCAATTGGGCGGCAAGAAGGTGCTGACCGTGAAGGGCGGAACGCAAGAGCCGAACATCCGCAAGGCCGTGCCTGGCGTGGATGTGGTGACCTTTGAAACCACGCAGCAGGCCTTTCTGGCACTGCAGCAGGGCAAGGGCGTGGGCTATGTGAATGACGAGGCCTCGTTGGTCAACGACTACGCCAAGCTGGGTGCAGCCAAGAAGGACTACGCCATCCTGTCGCAAAGCATCAGCGTGGAGCCCCTGGCCCTGGGTCTGAAGAAAGGCGAAAAGAGCCTGAAGACCACGGTGGACGGCGTGCTGCGTGAACTGGAAAGCTCGGGCGAAGCCGACAAGCTGTTCGTCAAATGGTATGGCCCCGCCACCAAGCTGCAGTTCGACAAGCGCAGCTTCAAGATCGACAGCGACCAAATCTAACCGCGATTTTTCGTGCCTGTCCGCACCACCTCTGCACGGGGTGGTGCGGATTCTTTTTATAGCTGCACATGCTGAATTTTGATCTGAACCTGCTGCTGACCGGCCAGTACCACGATTGGCTGCTCAGTGGCCTCGTGCTGTCACTGCAGTTGGCCAGCATCACCCTGGTGCTGGCGCTGCCGCTGGGCATGGTGGTCGCCCTGCTGCGCCTGTCGCCCTTTCGCTTGCTGCGCAGCCTGGGCTGGCTGTATGTGGAGAGCATCCGCAACGTGCCGCTGTTGGCGCACCTGTTGTTCTGGTACTTCGGCGCACCCGAGTTGCTGCCCGACCCGGTAAAGGAATGGCTGTACGCCGGCAATATCGAGGCGCTGAGCGCCATCGTCGCACTGACGCTGTACACGGCAGCCTATATGGCCGAAAACATACGCAGCGGCATACGCGCCGTACCCACGGTGCAGACCGAGGCCAGCCGCGCACTGGGTTTTGGCTTCATCGCCACCATGCGCCTGGTAGTACTGCCGCAAGCGCTGCGCGTGACCATACCGCCACTGCTGTCGCAAACACTGAACCTGTGGAAGGACACCAGCGTGGCCACCGTCATCGGCGTGGCCGAGATGATGTACCAGGCGGCCAAGGTTGAATCGGCCACCTTTCGCAGCATGGAGGCCTTTGCCTTCACCACCAGCGCCTACCTGGCGGTGGCGCTGCTGATCACCGGCCTGGGCGTCTGGTACCAGCACCGCTACCCGGTGCGTTCCATATAAGCAGGCGACCACAAGCATGTTGGAACTGATACAAACCTACTGGATTTACTTTCTGGTCGGCCAGTACCCGAACGGGCCTCTGGGCGGCCTGGCGCTGACCGTTTCACTGGCGGCGCTGGCGCTGCTGCTGGCCCTGCCGTTGGGGCTGCTGCTGGGCTTGGCGCGCGTCAGCCCCTGGCGCTGGCTGCGCTGGCCCATTACCGCGCTGGTGTTCCTGGTGCGCAGTGTGCCGCTGCTGATGGTGATCTTCTGGGCCTACTTCTTCCTGCCTAGCATCACCGGCCACAAGACCGAGCAGTTCAGCACCATGCTGATGGCGCTGGTGCTGTTCGACGGCGTGTACCTGGCCGAGATCGTGCGGGCCGGTGTGCTTGGCGTGCCCAAGGGGCAGATGGAGAGCGCGCGTTCGCTGGGCTTCAGCTACCTGGCCGCCATGCGCCTGGTGATCCTACCCCAGGGCCTGCGCCACATGCTGCCCTCGCTAGTGAACCAGTTTGTGGACTCTATCAAGGCCACCTCGCTGGGCTACATCATCGGCCTGACCGAGGTGTCCTTTATTGCCGCGCAGATCAATACCCAGGTGTTCACCCAGAGCACCCAGGTCTACACGCTGCTGGCCCTGACTTATTTTGTGCTGTGCTTCGGCCTGTCGCGCTTCGCCTTCTGGCTGGAACGGCGCAGCACCCTCTCTGTGAAAGCAAGCGCATGATCCAGTTCCAACAAGTCCAAAAATGGTATGGCGATTACCACGCGCTGGTAGACGTTTCTGAAACCATAGAACGTGGTGAAGTGGTGGTGGTCTGCGGCCCGTCGGGCTCAGGCAAGTCCACGCTGATACGCACGCTGAACCGGCTGGAGTCCATCCAGTCTGGCCAGATTCTGATCAACGGTGAGGACATCCACCGCCGGGGCGTGGACCTGAACCGCTTTCGCTCCGGCATAGGTTTTGTGTTCCAGCAGTTCAACCTGTTCCCGCATTTGACAGCGCTGCAGAACTGCACACTGGCGCCGGTACGCCTGCGCGGCCTGAGCCCGGCTGCTGCCCGGGAAGAAGCCCTGGCCCTGCTGGACCGCGTGGGCCTGGCGCACAAGGCCGATGCCTACCCCAACGCGTTATCCGGCGGCCAGCAGCAGCGCGTGGCCATCGCCCGCGCCCTGGCCATGCAGCCGCCGCTGATGCTGTTCGACGAACCCACCAGCGCACTCGATCCCGAGATGGTGGGGGAGGTATTGCAAGTCATGCGCGCCCTGGCCAAGGACGGCATGACCATGGTCTGCGTCACGCACGAAATGGGCTTTGCCCGCGAGGTGGCCGACCGCGTGCTGTTCATGGACGCCGGCCGGGTGCTGGAGCGCGCCGACCCGCACAGCTTCTTCAGCCAGCCGCAGCACCCACGCGCCCAGCAGTTCCTGGCCGATATCCGCTCGCCGTATACGCCAGCGTGAGCGGCATATGCACAAGGATTAGCTATTAAATAAATAGCATACTGCACAGGTACTATCTGCGCCAGCGGCACATTTCTCTCGATTAAATCCCGGTCCCGCAGCGCAGATGCAGGCTACACATGCATTCCGCCAATTTATGAGCCCGTATGGGCTATATGCCCCGTGCGCTGATCCCTCACCAGTCCTGCAAGCAACACGTCCACCAAGGTACCGCCGCCTTCCTTCGACCCTCCATTCACAACTACCTCGGGTACCAGTTTCACACCTGCGGAAGCCAGTGCCTGTGCAACCTGCACGATTGCATAGTTGCCGGACTCCATGGAGTCAATCTTCTGCTTGATCACCGTCGCCTCCGCCTGCCCGACCGCCAGCGTTTTGCCGGCTTCGGCCTCGCCGGTTACCCGGATCACCTCTGCGTCCGCGCTGGCATTGATCTTTTTCGCCCGCGCAGCGCCGTCAGCCGTCTTCACGGCGGCCTGGGCAGAGAAGTCGGCAATGGCAACCTTACGCTCAGCGTCTACAACCTGCGCCTGGGTGTTGGCCAGTGCGGTGGCTTGCTCCAGTTGCTGCTTCACGCCCTGGGCTTCCATCTGGGTGTTGTAGGTAACTTTCTCTTGTTCGGCGATCTTGCGATCGGTCAAGGTTTTCATAAGGTCAGCAGGCGGGCTGATATCACCAATCAGGGTCTCCACAGCCCCCACGTCGTAGTCCTTCAATGCGCGGGCAATAGCTTCCTTGGCATCGGCTTGGCGCTCTGTACGCTTCTTCAGAAAGTCGATGACGTCGGAACTCTGCGCAGCATTGCGGAAGTAGTTGCCAATAGTGGGCTCCAGTACCTGTGTCACCAGCGCTTCCATGCTGCCGAAGCGCGCAATGACCTTGGGGGCATCGTTACGCGGAATATGGATGATCTGGCTGACATCCAGGTTGAAGGTGAAACCGTCAGCCGAACGAACCGAAATGGTGGATAGGTTGGCGTCCAGCTTGTGGGCTTCCATTTTGCCGGTCGCCCAGTTCAGTACGACGTTCGCGGTCGGGACCACCCGCACCTTGTGGGTATAGGTATTGACTGCGTATTTTCCTGGATCGAGAACATCTACCCAGACACCTTTCTCACCGCGGCGCACCATATTGGCATGCTTGAATTCGACCCCCGTCACATCGTCACCGGCCTTGCCAACGAATGCGACAACAACGCCGACCGACGCGATAGGCACTTCAGTCATGTCGATGATCTCGACAGTCGCAAACATGGGGTTGATGAAGTAGCGTCCGGCAAGCAATACCTGCTCCTGCAGGCCCTTGGTACCACCGTTGTCCACAAACGCCTGGGGGTCCTGAAACAAGTTGTGGCCGGGCACTTCGGAGCCAGCGATTTCACCGGTCTTCAAGGACGCACCTTCACGTGTCGTCACGATGCCAACCTTGTTGTCTGGCACGTCCTGCACCGCAGCCATGGAAACCTTGAACAACCGTGGATTGATCCGGTATTTGCCTTGCGGAATGATGGTCATTTGGGGGCCACGCTCACCACCTTTACTCATGAAGGCCTGTGCATCTTGGAACGAATCACAGGCAACTTGCTTACCAATAATGCGACCGCCAGACAGCGCCTGCCCATCCCGCGCCTCAACAATACCAATCTTGCCCGGTTCGATCACAGTCATGGTGTCGATGTGCACCGTGAACAGCAAAGTGTTGATACGCCATGCACCAGGCGGAATAACCGACATCTGTACCCCGCGCTCACCGCCATTGACCAGGAACGCACGTGCATCCTGGAAGTTGTCGCACACAACCTGCTTGGCGATCACCCGTCCGTCGGGCAATGGTGTCCCGTCGCAAGCTTCGATGACCGCAATACTGCCATCGGGAACAATCACAAACTTCACCAGTTCGATGGTGTATTGCCAGGGCCACAAGAAAAAATGCAACCCAGGCGCCAGGGTATCGGCTTGCAGGCCCGCCTCCCCCATGAGCGCCACAATTTTTCCTGGAGGCAGTTCCCGGTTGGCGCCAAACAGCACAAATTTTTTGGTGATAGTGCCAATGGAATCGTCAGGCACGATCACCACGCCAAAGAGCCGAAAGGTCCACTTGTAGAACGCAAAGAATGCCAGTATTACGGCAACGGTTAACACGACGCCTATATGGTTAAAAACGACATCACCCATGTCCATATTCATCTTTCTTGGTTGGATTTCTTGAGAGTTTCGGAGCCTTCTGAGACACCCATTCCAGGATGTCTAGATGGACGAAGGTGGATGAACGCAGCTTCGCGGTTCACCCCAAATGGTAGGCCCCCGCTAGAGGGAAAATATCGAGGCTTTGGCAAGCGCTTGGAAAACAGCCTGTACTGACAGGTTTTCAGTGTGCTCTTGCGACTATTCGAATACTTGGCCTGCGGAACGATCATGTGCTGACCTTAGTATGCACAGTTTGCCGCCCTATCCCGTCAGCTCCGGCTCTACCCATCCACCATTTTGAGAAGACCCCGAAGTTCTACTCACACCAACTCAATAGATCGATTAACTATATGAAATAAACAATTTATTCTTTTGAGAAATAATATTTACACCAAATAATCGCCGCTGGTTTGGTTATCAGGCAGGGCTTTTCTCCATGAATTTTCAGCAATTACGCTCCGTGCGCGAGACGGTGCGGCGCGGTTTCAATCTGACCGAAGTGGCCAATGTGCTGCACACCTCGCAGCCCGGCGTGAGCCGCCAGATCCGCGAGTTGGAGGAAGAGCTGGGCATTGAGCTGTTCGTGCGCGCCGGCAAGCGGCTCACCGGGCTGACAGACCCTGGCGGCCATGTGCTGCCCATCATTGAACGCATGCTGCTGGACAGCAATAACCTGCGCCGCGCCGGCGAGGAATACATGTCCCAGCAAAACGGCCAACTGGCCATCGCCGCCACCCATTCCCAGGCCCGCTATGCGCTGCCGGCGGCGGTGCAGGAATTCCGCACGCTGTTCCCCAGCGTGACCTTCCACCTGCACCAGGGCTCGCCCGGCCAGGTGGCAGAAATGCTGCTGTCCGGCGAGGCCGATGTGGGCATTGCCACCGAGGCGCTGGACCAGTATGAAGAGCTGGTGGTGCTGCCCTGCTACCGCTGGACGCACTCGGTCATCGTGCCACCCGGTCACCCGCTGCTGGACGCACCGCTGACGCTGGAGCGCCTGGCCGCCTACCCGCTGATCACCTACGACAACGGCTTTACCGGCCGCACGCGCATCAACGACGCGTTCGCCCAGCAGCAACTGACGCCGCACATCGCCCTGGCCGCCATGGATGCCGACGTCATCAAAACCTATGTAGAGCTGGGCATGGGCGTGGGCATCGTGGCGTCCATCGCCTTCGAGGCAGAACGCGACCTGTCGCTGCGCGCCATCGACGCGGGCGAGCTGTTCGGCATCAACCTGACCAAGCTGGCGGTGCGCCGGGGCAGCTATCTGCGCAGCTATGTGTACGCCTTCATCGCCTCATTTGCTCCCACGCTGACGCGGGAGGTGGTGGAACAGGCACTGGGCCAGAACAACTTCGCCGGCTGATCTCCGTTGGCCCGCGAGCCGCGAGTACCCTAGCGGCCCATACTGTTTACGGCTTGCCGTTAGTATCGGCTGCATTCGGGTTACTACTTAGTCAAGCCCGCTACCCATGCCCTCGGCCGCGCTGCGGGGCCTCCTGATTTCGCCCATGTCCGACCTGTCGTCCACCTCACCCACGGCACACACAGCCGCCATCAGCCAACCCAAAAGCCACGAGGTGCTGGCGCTAGTAGCCATCCTGCTGGGCGTGGTGCTCAGCGCGCTGGACACCGCCATCGCCAACACCGCCCTGCCGGCCATCGCGGCGGACTTGCACGCGCCGGCGGCCAACTCCATCTGGATCATCAACGCATACCAACTGGCGGTAGTGGCGACCCTGCTGCCGTTTGCCGCCCTGGGCGACCTGGTGGGGCCACGGCGCATCTTCATCGGCGGCCTGACGCTGTTTACCGCCGCTTCGCTGGCCTGCGCGTTTGCCAGCACCCTGCCCCAGCTGGCTTTTGCGCGCGCCTTGCAGGGCGTGGGCGGCGCCGGGGTGATGAGCGTGAACATCGCGCTGATACGGCTGATCTACCCGCCCGCACGCCTGGGCCGTGGTGTGGGCATGAACGCGCTGGTGGTCGGCGTAGGCTTCACCCTGGGCCCGGCGGTGGCATCGCTGGTGCTAGCGGTGGCGTCCTGGCCCTGGCTGTTTGCCATCAATGTGCCGCTTGGCCTGCTGGCCCTGGCGTTTGCGTTCACTTCGCTGCCGCAATCGCCCCGGCGTGGCCATGGCTTTGACCCCTTGGCCGCCGCGCTGACCGCCGTGACCTTCTCGGCGCTGATCTTCGCCTTGGGCTCAGCCGCCCAGCGTGAGGCAGCGACGGTGGTGTTGCCGCCCCTGGGCCTAAGCCTGGTCACCGGCCTGCTGCTGTTGCGGCGCCAGGCCGGCCACCCCGCACCCATGCTGCCGGTGGATCTGTTCCGCCGGCCGATGTTTGCGCTGTCCACCATTACCGCCATGGCGTCTTTCGCGGCCCAGGGCCTGGCCTTTGTGTCGCTACCTTTCTACTTTGAAGAGGTGCTGCACCGCAACCCGATCGACACCGGCTTTCTGATGATGTCCTGGCCAGTGATCGTGGCACTGGCCGCGCCGATAGCGGGCCGCATGTCTGACCGCTACCCGCCGGGCCTGCTGGGCGGCGTGGGCCTGGCGCTGCTAACCCTGGGCATGGCGTCGCTGGCGCTGCTGCCGGACAACCCGCACACGCTTGACATCGTGCTGCGCATGGCACTCTGCGGTGCGGGTTTTGGCTTCTTCCAGTCACCCAACCTGAAGGCTCTGATGTCCAGCGCGCCACCCGAGCGCAGCGGCGGCGCCAGCGGCGTGATCGGCATGGCGCGGCTGCTGGGCCAGACTGTCGGTGCCGCCCTGGTGGCCTTGTGCTTCAGCCTGGCCGGCATGCAAGGCTCCACCTGGGCACTGTCGTTGGGCGCCGCATCAGCCGGCCTGGCGTCCATCGCCAGCTTTGCCCGACTGTGGGCTCGCTGAAACGACGCGATTACTAGACCGCTAACGGGACCGGCGTATAGCCCGCGTCGCTGATGGCCTCCCGCAGGGCCTGCACATCGGCTTCGCGGCTCTCAATGTCCACGCGGTGCGCCGACAGATCGATATGCACCTGGGCGGCCTGGTCGGTGGCCTGCACGGCCTTGGTGATGGTGCTGGCGCAGTGGCCGCAGGTCATGTCTTGGACTTCGAAGCTGATCATGGAATGTTCCTCGTTAGTGGATAGATGGGCATACTGTGGACCTTCACACGATGGCAAGGTCAAGCCGGATTTTTCAGTAACCGCCCTGGCTGCATTGATTTCCTGAACAAATCCTTGACATTGCCATGGTGGGAAGCTTCAACATGAAGCCGATTCCACCACACACAAGCACCATGTCTTCCACCCTAGCAGCCCCCCTTCAACTCGGCATTGCCGGCATGAGCTGCGCATCCTGCGTATCGCGGGTGGAAAAAGCCCTCAAAGCCGTGCCGGGCGTACACGAGGCCAGCGTCAACCTGGCCACCGAACAAGCCTCGGTGCAGGCCGACGCCACGGTAGGCACCGCCACGCTGGCAGCGGCCGTGCAGCGTGCCGGCTATGCGGTGCAAACCACCGAAAGCAGCCTGCAGATTGAAGGCATGAGCTGCGCGTCCTGCGTGGGCCGGGTCGAGAAAGCCTTGCTGAAGCTGCCCGGCGTGCTGTCCGCCTCGGTGAATCTGGCCACGGAGAAAGCCACCGTACAGGCCCTGTCCAGCGTGACGCCAGCGGCGCTGAAAGCCGCCATCGCCAAAGCCGGTTACACCGCCAAAGACCTGGCCGCACCCGCACCTGCCAGGCGACTGCCGGACTGGTGGCCGGTAGCCGTCGCCACGGTACTCACCCTGCCCCTGGTCTTGCCCATGCTGCTCGGCTGGCTGGGCATAGATGCCATGCTGGACGGCTGGACCCAGTGGGCGCTGGCCACGCCGGTGCAGTTCTGGCTGGGCGCACGCTTTTACCGTGCCGGCTGGGGTGCTTTGCGCGCGCGCACCGGCAATATGGACCTGCTGGTGGCGCTGGGTACCAGCAGCGCCTATGGCCTGTCGGTTTACCTGCTGTTCCAGCATGCGGGCCACGGCATGCCGCACCTGTACTTTGAAGCCTCGGCCGCCGTCATCACCCTGGTGTTGCTGGGCAAATGGCTGGAGGGCCGGGCCAAGCGGCAGACCGCCGACGCCATCCGTGCGCTGAATGCGCTGCGCCCCGCCACGGCCCGGGTGCAGCGCGGCACCGAGCTGCTGGAGCTGCCGGTAAACCAACTGGTGCTGGGCGATCGGGTGCTGGTGCGCCCCGGCGAACGCATTGCCGTGGATGGCGAGGTAGTCGAGGGCAGCAGCCATGTGGACGAGTCGCTGATCACCGGCGAAAGCCGCCCCCTAGCCAAAACCGTGGGCGACCATGTCACCGGCGGCGCCATCAACGCCGAGGGCGCGCTGACGCTAGCCACCCGGGCCCTGGGTGCGGAAACGCGGCTGGCCCGCATCATCCGCCTGGTGGAATCTGCCCAGGCAGCCAAGGCACCGATCCAGCGCACAGTGGACAAAGTCAGCGCGGTGTTTGTGCCCGTGGTGCTGGGCATTGCGCTGCTGACATTGGTGGGCTGGCTGCTGGTGGGCGCCGACGCGTCCCAAGCGATTCTGAACGCTGTGGCGGTGCTGGTGATTGCCTGCCCCTGCGCGCTGGGCCTGGCCACACCCACGGCCATCATGGCGGGCACCGGTGTGGCCGCGCGGCACGGCATTCTGATCAAGGACGCGGAAGCACTGGAGGTGGCCCACGCTGTCACCACCGTCACTTTCGACAAGACCGGCACTCTGACCCAGGGCCAGCCCTCTGTGGTGGCGGTGCTGCCCGCCACCGGCCAGAGCCGCGACGAGGTATTGACCCTGGCCGCCGCCTTGCAGCACAGTAGCGAACATCCGCTAGCCCGCGCGGTAGACCGCCTGGCACAGACCGAGCAATTGCCGGTGCCCGCTGCCCAACAGGCCCGCGCGCTGCCGGGGCGCGGGGTCGAAGCCGTGGTGGACGGGCAGCTGTACCAGCTGGGCAGCAGCCGCCTGCTGCAAGGGCTGGACTTAGGCCCCTTGGCGGCACAGGCCCAAGGCCTGGAAGCGGAAGGACGCACTATTTCCTGGCTGCTGCGCCAAGACAGCACACCTACATTGCTGGGCCTGCTGGCCTTTGGTGATGCCATCAAACCCACGGCCCGTGCGGCGGTGGCCCGCCTGCATGCCCAGGGCATCGCCACGGTGATGCTGACCGGCGACAACCGCGGCAGCGCCGAAGCCGTGGGTCAGGCGCTGGGCATACAGCAGGTGCAGGCCGAGGTGTTGCCCGCCGACAAGGCCACCGCCGTGCAAACCCTGCGCACCGCTGGCCAGGTAGTGGCCATGGTGGGCGACGGCATCAACGACGCACCGGCCCTGGCCACGGCCGACGTGGGCATCGCCATGTCCACCGGCACCGATGTGGCCATGGAAACGGCCGGCATCACCCTGATGCATGGCGACCCCGGCCTGGTGGCCGACGCGCTGGACATTTCGCGGCGCACCTATGCCACCATCCGGCGCGGTCTGTTCTGGGCTTTTGCCTACAACGTGGTCGGCATACCGCTGGCGGCCCTGGGCTGGCTGAACCCGGTGGTGGCTGGCGCTGCCATGGCCCTAAGCAGCGTGAGTGTGGTCGCCAACGCCCTGCTGCTGAGCCGCTGGCGGCCCGCTGCATCCACGGAGAAAAAAGCATGAATACAGCCATCGCAATGAACATCGGCATGGCCGCCAAGGCCTCGGGCGTGTCGGCCAAGATGATCCGCCACTACGAGCAAGTAGGCCTGCTGCCCGAACCCAACCGTACCGAGGCCGGCTACCGCCAGTTCAGCGAGGCCGAGGTGCACACCCTGCAGTTCATCCGTCGGGCGCGCGACCTGGGGTTCTCGATCGCGCAGATCGGCGAACTTGTAGGCCTGTGGCAGAACCGCAAGCGCCCTAGCCGCCAGGTCAAGGCCCTGGCCCAGGCGCATATCCAGGAGCTGGAACAAAAAGCCCAGGAACTGCTGGCCATGAAAGCCACGCTGGAGCACCTGGTGCACTGCTGCCATGGCGACGACCGGCCCGAATGCCCCATCCTGGAGCAGCTGGACAAAGGCTAAATTTCTACAAGCTTTTTAAGCCTCTAGCGCAGGTATTACTTGCGCCAGTAGCTACAAAATTGATTGCACCAGGAAGCCCATCAAGCGCTGCACAGCCGCGATCCTCGGCACACTGTCCTACAAAAAATACCCAATCCTGCTGATGGAACTTTGGAGCACCGGGTTGCACTATCCAGTGTCATTTGTAAATATCTGTATATGCGCACTAATCCACGCACCGAATTCCACGTTAAACGCTCGTTTGCCGATGGCATCAGTCACCCGGCCAGCCTGGCCATCGCACTGGCGGTGTTGATGGCGGCCTTGATAGGCTTGCTATGGGCACTCTGGTGGCCACTGGGTGCGAGCCTGGCATGGGCCTGCTTCCATGCATCGCTGAGCCCCTTGCAGTATGCGGAAACCCAGCACATGGTGGGCGCCTTGCTGGTGGCCGCCGTGGTAGTGGGCGTGGGCACCATGTTCGGCCCCGTGGCCGCTGGCTTTACCAGCCTCACCTTGCTGCTGCCGCTGGGACTGGCCGGCTTGGGTTTACGCGGCGAGCCTGCCGATGCGGCCTATCCGTCCAGTCTTTAACCGTTCAAACGCGCCACGCCATTCACAATCTTCACCCGGTCGCCAGGGCGCACGCTCTGTTCAGACTGGTGCAGCGTGCGGGTCGATCCGTCATCCAGGCGCACCACCACTTCGTAGCTGTGCGTGGCCTTGACCTGGCCTTCAATATGGTTGCCCGCAAACGCGCCACCCAAAGCACCTAGCACCGTCGCTACGTCGCGACCACGGCCACCGCCGACCTGGTGGCCCAGCACACCACCGACCACGGCACCACCCACAGCACCCACGCCGCTGCCTTGTGCTGGCGTAGTCACTTCACGGGCCGATTCCACCACACCACAGTCGCCGCAGCGCTGTGCCACCGCCACGGGTTGAACAGCAGGGCGCGGGGTCGCATGCTGCACCACCGGCTTGGCCACGGGGGTCATGTTCTGTGCCGATGTTTGCACCGGAGGCGCCACCACCACGGGTGGGTTCGTCTGGGCCAGCTCACTCATCTCGGCATTCTTGGCAGTGGAGGAAGGCAACCAGCCCAGAATGGCGGCGGTGCCGACTGCGCAGACCATCACCACAGCGGCGCAGGCCACCAGGATCATGGGGTGGAGACGGGATTTGGAAACAGCGTCCAGGGGCGTATTCATAACGATCACCTTTGTTTTTGATTGTTGACGGGCCAAGCTTGCACAAGGCATGAAAAGCTATTTGGATAACGCAGCCCTTGTCTGTAAAGATGACACGAAACCGGCCTTGGCGGGTAACAGTGATTGTTACAAGTTCACCCTGGCAAGGTTTGCAGCCAGGTTTTGTCCCCGCAAACGAAGCTGAGATGCATCCAAAGCGCCACCTGCTGCGCACCCCTGCCATGCCCTTTATTACGCTTTTTACGTTCAGTGGCGCGGCCCGCATAACGCGCCGTTTCCATCTGCTAGCTGCGGAGTGCTGCGACCCTAGCCCACTTACACATCAAAGTGCCCTAGGCGCCTGGCAGCTTGCCGTGCGGCGTCCAGCAAGGAGGCCGGATCCGGGCCATCCCAGGCAGCACTCAAATAATCCTTGTGGCCGATGAGTGTCAGCACGGCCACGAGCTGCCGCTCCAGACCATACACCGGCGTGCTGAACGCGCTGATGCCAGGCTGGGTGTTTCCATCAGACCGGGTCATGCCATGGGCTTGCAGGTCCGCCGCAATGTGTACCCGCTCACTCTCAAAATCCAGCGGCGTGCCGGGCGCGCTCAGCAAAACCTCCACCGGATGGTTCAAGGCT
This sequence comes from Rhodoferax sp. GW821-FHT07F03, assembly GCF_059418745.1. Lineage (NCBI taxonomy): Bacteria > Pseudomonadati > Pseudomonadota > Betaproteobacteria > Burkholderiales > Comamonadaceae > Rhodoferax > Rhodoferax sp. GW821-FHT07F03. Next base: position 113,783 of record NZ_JBWKQM010000014.1, on the reverse strand, counting down.
GCGGCAATCTTGTCACGTGGCAGTACGCCCGCAAACACGCGACCGGTCGCCGAACCCAGCAAGGACACCACCGAGCCCGGCCGCAGAGCAATATGCAAAGGCCGGCGCGCCTCCACCATCCGAACCACGGTTGGCCCCAGATTGCCCCATACGGACACGGCTACCGCATGCCCCGTGGCCTGGGCCAGCGACTCGGCTGCATCGTTGACCGGCCGCATGGGCTCCAGTTGGTGCAAATAGGTCAGCCCTAGCTGGAGCGCAGCCGGCCCAAGGGCATACAGCCCGTCGGCACGGCGTTGCTCCACCAGTCCCAACTTGGCAAAACTGACCAAATAAGGGTGGGCCCGCGAAGCTGGCAGGCCAGCCTGAGCGGCCAGGTCCTTGAGCGTCATGGGCGACGCATTCTCGGCCAGGGCCAGTAGCAAGCGGCCACCCACCTCAATCGACTGTACGGCGCGTTGCTCTCGAGGTTCCTGCATGGTGGGTCCAAATTTCGTTAATGCCAAAGAATTTTGCCATACGCTAATTTTTGGCTATGATTTAACAAATCAATTTGCAAATAGCGAATTCAAATACAGACTGGCGTGATGCAGCTTTGTGCAGATGTATGAAAAAAATGCCTACAGCGCAATATCCATCTGCGCAAGAAGCTACATAAAACATAGCAACGCTATAGAAAGCGAGAGCGATATGACGGAGACAAACCTGGCCACACGCCAGTACCAGCATGGCTTTGGCAACGAACACGCCACCGAAGCCGTGGCCGGCAGCCTGCCGCTAGGCCGCAACAGCCCGCAGCGGGCGCCGCTGAACCTGTACGCCGAGCTGATCTCCGGCTCGGCCTTCACCGCGCCGCGCGCCGAAAACCGCCGCAGTTGGCTGTACCGGCGCCAGCCCTCGGTGGTCACCGGTGCCTACCAGCCCTATGCCCAGCCGCGCTGGACCAGCGGCGCCGCCACTGGCGTGGTCATGCCGCCCGACCCGCTGCGCTGGAACCCCTTCCCCTTGCCTGCCGTGGGTACGGCGGTGGACTTCATCGACGGCCTGGCCACGGTGGTGGCCAATGGTGACCCGGAAACCCAGACCGGCATGGGCGCCCTGGTCTATGCCGCCAACAGCTCCATGCAGCAACGCGCGCTGGTGAATGCCGATGGCGAGCTGCTGCTGATCCCGCAGCAGGGCCGGCTCGTTATCACCACCGAGCTGGGCGTGCTGGACGTGCGCCCCGGCGAGATCGCGCTGATCCCACGCGGCATGGCTTTCAAGGTAGCCCTGCCTGACTCGGAAGCTGGCGCGGGGCCGTCTCGCGGCTATGTATGCGAAAACTACGGCGCCGCCTTCCGCCTACCCGAGCTGGGGCCCATAGGCTCCAACGGCCTGGCCAATGCACGCGACTTCCTGGCCCCGGTGGCGGCTTTTGAAGAACCCACCGGCGACTACGAAATCATCAAGAAATTTGGCAGCCGGCTGTGGCGCAACATGCACCAGGGCACGCCCTTCAACGTGGTGGCCTGGCACGGCAACCTGGCACCGCTGAAGTACGACACGGCCCACTTCATGGTGATTGGCTCGATCAGCTTTGACCACCCCGACCCGTCCATCTTCACCGTGCTGACCAGCCCCAGCGATACGCCGGGCACGGCCAACTGCGACTTCGTGATCTTCCCGCCGCGCTGGCTGGTAGCCGAGGACACATTCCGCCCGCCCTGGTACCACCGCAACCTGATGAGCGAGTTCATGGGCCTGGTCTACGGCCAGTACGATGCTAAGCCTGAAGGCTTCAAACCCGGCGGCGCCAGCCTGCACAACTGCATGGTGCCGCACGGCCCGGACACCGACGCCTTCGACAAGGCCAGCCACGCCACGCTGGCGCCCCACAAGCTGGACGACACCCTGGCCTTCATGTTGGAGAGCCGCTACCGCATGGTGCCCACCGCCTACGCCATGCAGGGCAGCAGCCTGGACCCCGCCTACGCCCAATGCTGGCAAGGCCTGCAAGACCATTTCAAGAAAGCCACCCCATGAGCACCGCACCCGACCACACCCACGCCCCCACACTGCAGAGCTGGGTCGCCTCAGCCAACCAGGCCGGCAGCGACTTCCCCATCCAGAACCTGCCCTATGGCCGCTTTCGCCGCGCCGGCAGCGGCGAGACCTGGCGCATAGGCATCGCCATTGGCGACCAGATCCTGGACCTGCAGTGCGCCCACAGCCAGCCCGGCTGGCCCCAGGCCCTGGCTGCGCCGCTGGCGGCCCTTGCAGCCGGTGACCTGAACAGCGTGATGGCAGCCCCCAAAAGCCAGCGCCAAGCCCTGCGGGCAGCCTTCTCTGCCGCCCTCAGCGCGAATAGCCCGCAGGCCGCAGCGCTGACGTCCTGCCTGGTGGCACAGCAAGATGCAGAAATGGCCCTGCCCTGCCACATCGGCGACTACACCGACTTCTACACCGGCATCCACCACGCCACCACGGTAGGCAAGCTGTTCCGCCCCGACAACCCGCTGCTGCCCAACTACAAATGGGTGCCTATCGGCTACCACGGCAGAGCCTCCAGCATCGTGGTCAGCGGCCAGCCGGTGCGCCGTCCGCTGGGTCAGCTCAAGGGTGCGGAAGACACGCCCAGTTTCGGCCCCTGCCGCCGCCTGGACTACGAGCTGGAGCTGGGCGCTTTTGTCGGCCCGGCGAATGCGCTGGGCGAGCCCGTGCCCATGTCCGAGGCCGAAGACCGGCTGTTCGGCCTGGCACTGTTCAACGACTGGTCGGCCCGCGATCTGCAGGCCTGGGAATACCAGCCGCTAGGCCCGTTCCTGGCCAAAAACTTCGGCTCTACCCTGGCGCCCTGGGTCGTTACCATGGAGGCGCTGCAGCCCTACCGCGTTGCCTTCGAGCGGCCCGCCAGCGACCCGCAGCCCCTGCCCTATCTGGATGCGGCAAGCAACCGGGCGCAAGGCGCCATCGACATCACGTTGGAAGTCTGGCTGCAAAGCCGCGCCATGCGCGAGGCCGGCCTGGCGGCGCTGCGCCTGTCGCAGTCCAACTTCCGTGACGCCTACTGGACCCTGGCCCAGCTGCTGGTGCACCACGCCAGCAATGGCTGCAATTTGCAGCCGGGCGACCTGCTCGGCACAGGCACCCAGTCCGGCCCAGCGGCCGGCCAGGGCGGCTCGCTGCTGGAGCTTTCGCTGGGCGGCAAGCAGGCTATTGCGCTGCCCGGTGGCGAGTCGCGTACCTTCCTGGAAGACGGCGACACCCTCACGCTGCGCGCCTACTGCGAACGCCCCGGCGCCGCCCGCATCGGGTTTGGCGAAGCCAGCGGCACGGTGCTGGCGGCTCCCACCCTGCCCTGAGGCCGGCATGCTGCAACTGCACAGCTACTTCCGCAGCTCGGCCGCCTACCGCGTGCGCATCGCGCTGGGCCTGAAAAGCCTGGACGCCCAGATACTGCCGGTGCATCTGCTCAAGAACGGCGGCGAGCAGCGTAGTGCCGCCTACCGCGCCATCAACCCCGCAGGTCTGGTGCCGGCCCTGGTGGACGACGGGCACATCCTCACCCAGTCGCTGGCCATCATTGAGTACCTGGAGGAATGCCATCCCCAGCCCCCATTGCTGGGCAGCACGCCATTGGAGCGAGCCCACATCCGCGCACTGGCGCTGGATATCGCCTGCGAAATCCACCCGCTGAACAATCTGCGGGTGCTGAACTACCTCAAAGACGAGATGGGCCTGGATGAAGAGCAAAAAATGCGCTGGTACCGCCACTGGACCGAAACCGGCCTGGCCACGGTAGAGGCCCGCCTGGCGCACACCGCAGGCCAGTTCTGCGTGGGCGACAGCCCCAGCCTGGCCGACTGCTGCCTGGTCCCCCAGGTATTCAACGCCCAGCGCTTCGCTTGCAGCCTGGACCAGTTCCCCACCGTGATGGCGGTACATAAGCGCTGCAGCGCATTGCCAGCTTTCCAGCAGGCTGCACCGGAGATGCAGCCCGACGCAGGCTAAGTAGCGTAGGATTTCGGCATGCACATGCCCACCAATACCTTCAAGAAGAACCTGCGCGAAGGCCGCGCCCAGATTGGCCTATGGGTGGGCCTGGCCGACGCCTATGCGGCCGAGGCACTGGCCACCGCCGGCTACGACTGGCTGCTGATCGACGGCGAACACGCCCCCAACGATGTGCGCAGCATCCTGGCCCAGCTGCAGGCCGTGGCACCCTACCCCGGCCACGCCATCGTGCGCCCGCACATAGGCGACGTGGCGCTGATCAAGCAGCTGCTGGACACCGGCGCCCAAACCCTGCTGATCCCCATGGTGGACACGGCCGAGCAGGCCGCCCAGATGGTAGCCGCCACGCGCTACCCGCCGCACGGCATACGCGGCGTGGGCAGCGCACTGGCCCGCTCATCGCGCTGGAACCAGATCGAAGGCTATCTGCACAAGGCCAACGCCGAAATGTGTGTATTGGTACAGGTCGAAACCCTGGCCGCGCTGAAGAACCTGAAAGCCATTGCCAAAGTGGACGGAGTAGACGGCGTGTTCTTCGGCCCCTCCGACCTATCCGCCTCGATGGGGCTGCTAGGCCAGCCCGGCCACCCGGACGTGCAGCAGGCGATTGCCGAAGGCATGGCGACAGTCCAGGCGGCTGGTAAGGCAGCTGGCATTCTGGCCGTGGACCCGGTGCTGGCCAAGAAATATCTGGCCCTGGGCGCCCTGTTTGTGGCCGTGGGCGTGGACACCAGCCTGCTGGTCAAGGCAGCCAAGGAGCAACTGGCCATCTTCAAGGCAACCAGCACCTCCGCCAGCGGCGCTGCGTCTGGTTATTGAGCCCCCACAGCCCCGCTGTATTAGTGGGTAACTCCCTGCACAACGGCGCAGCGCATGGCACACTGGACTTCAGTTTGAGGAAAGTGATTTCTATGTTGCGCCGTGCATGTTTGCTTGGTTTCACAGCAACAGTCCTGTGGGCTGTGGCTCCATTCGCGCTGGCGGCAGACCCGCCACAGGCCGTCGCAGAGGAGGACGTGCAAGTCCAGCGCTCCGGGCAAGGCTTCACCGTGGACCTGAGCTTTTATGCCCCCGTGCCCCCGGCCCAGGCCTGGGCCGTATTGACCGACTTCGAGCACATGCCGGAGTTTCTGCCCAACCTGACCAGCAGCCACGTCGACAAGCGCAGCGATACCGAGCTCAAGGTCAGCCAGACCGGTGTAGCCAAGTACGGCGTGTTTTCAGCCAACTTTGAGTCCATCCGCGAAATCACGCTGACGCCCGAAACCGAAATCCACGCCCACGGAGTGGGTGGCAATCTGCAGCATCTGGAAAGCGTAATGCAGCTGCACCCCGAGGGTAGCGGCACCAAGCTGGTCTACCACGTGGAAGCCTTGGCGGGCTTCTGGTTCCCGCCGTTGATCGGCCCATCCCTGGTGCGGCACGACACCGCGGCCCAGTTCTCGGCCATGGTGCGGGAAATGCTGCGCCGCAGAGGCGTTGCTACACTTTAAGTAGCTACTTGCGCAGTATTTATCTGCGGTAGAAGCGGTTTTAACCCCGCACTACACCGTATGTCCTGCAGCCCTGAAATCGGCCGGGGCCTGTCCCGTCCAGCCCTTGAATGCACGGGAAAAGCTCTTCTCGTTGGTAAAACCCACCGCCAGAGCAATCTGTTTGACCGGCTTGGCCGTGCGCAACAACTGCTGCGTGGCGAGGTCTCGCCGCACTTCATCCTTTAAACCTTGCAGCGAAACCGCCTCTGCCAGCAACTGGCGGTGCAAGCTGCGCACAGAAAGCCGTAGCTCCGTGGCGATAGCCTCGGCCTGGGTGAAGTCGGCCGGCCGTTGCTGCAGTAGATTTTTGACGCGTTGCGCCAACAACCTGTCACGCCGGTAGGGCAACACAATCAGCGGCAAGGGGCGGCGCAACATCACGCCCAGGGCTTTCTCATCACGGCGTATGGGCAGCGCCAGGTACTGCGCGTCGAAACATATGCACGCACTTGCGGCGCCAAACTCTACCGCCCCAGGAAACATGTGCGGATACACGGCTGCGTGCGCAGGTGCCTCGAACGGAAAACAGGCCTGGGCCAAGGGCAAGCGTGAATCCACCATCCAGCAGGCCACACCATGTGCATTGCGCAGGCAGGTGACAAGGCAGAACTCGCGGAACGGGCCCAAATCACGCTGCTCCTCTATGGACAGCGTGGCCACACCCGCAGCCACCTCCAGCCTCAAAACGATGTCGTCCACCAGCAAGCCGTGGTGGCGGCACCAGCGCTTCAAGGCCACACCGAGATTCGGGGCGGTAATGGATGCCCGGCTCAACATGCCGTAGCTGCCCCAACGCAGCTTGCGCGAGAACCAGCCCAGGGCTTCGTCGTCCAGCTCGTGCATGGCGTGGGCGCTGATGGCCTCCATCTGTGCCGCCGTGACCCGGACATCGGCACGATCCACATTTTTTGTCGTAATTTGTGCCACCTGCAAGGCCTTTGTGGGGTCGATACCGTATTTTTGGTAGGCCAACAATATGGCTCGCACAAAAGCCATGGGCGTTACTGCCGGGCGTGAAGATGCCGAACTGGACGAAATATGCATTGTTAAAAGTCTAAGCACGGATGGCAGTATTTGCAACCTGACTGGCAAGACATGTGCAAAGCCCAGGCATAGAGTGCAGACACAAGCAGCTATCGCAAGGAGACACTACATGCACGCCTTGGCCACACACATCAATCCGCGCGCGGCCGACTTCCAGGCCAATGCCGCGGCGATGCGTTCAGCGGTCGCAGACCTGCGCGCCAAAACGGATGAAGCCGCACTGGGTGGCGGCGAGCTGGCGCGCAGCCGCCACACCGCACGGGGCAAGCTGCTGCCGCGTGAACGTGTGGACCAGCTGATAGACCCGGGCAGCCCATTCCTGGAAATAGGCCAACTGGCCGCCTACGGCATGTACGGCGGAGAAGCCCCATCTGCGGGCCTGGTGGCGGGCATAGGGCGCATCCATGGGGTGGACTGCATGGTGCTGGCCAACGACGCCACGGTCAAAGGCGGAACCTACTTTCCGATGACAGTGAAGAAACACCTGCGCGCACAGGAAATCGCCGAGCAAAACCACCTGCCCTGTATTTATCTGGTGGATTCAGGGGGGGCATTTTTGCCACTGCAAGACGAAGTGTTCCCCGACCGGGAGCACTTTGGCCGCATCTTCTACAACCAGGCGCAAATGTCGGCCAAGGGCATTCCGCAGATCGCGGTGGTCATGGGGTCCTGCACGGCCGGCGGTGCCTATGTGCCAGCCATGAGCGATGAAACCATCATCGTGCGGAACCAGGGCACGATCTTCCTGGGTGGCCCACCGCTAGTAAAGGCGGCCACCGGCGAAGTGGTCAGCGCAGAAGACCTGGGTGGGGGTGATACCCACACCCGCATATCGGGCGTAGCCGATCACCTGGCGGAGAACGACCACCACGCGCTGTCCATTGCACGCAGCATCGTGGCGAACCTAAACCACCAAAAACCCTTGACCCTGCGGCTGCAAGCCAGCGAAGAGCCGCTGTACGACGCCGAAGATATCTACGGCATCATCCCGCAGGACACGCGCAAGCCCTACGACGTACGCGAAGTCATAGCACGCGTGGTGGACGGGTCCCGCTTTGACGAATTCAAGGCGCGCTACGGCGCCACCCTGGTCACAGGCTTCGCGCACCTGTACGGCATGCCGGTAGGCATCATCGCCAACAACGGCATCCTGTTCGGCGAATCGGCACAAAAAGGCGCGCACTTTATAGAACTGTGTGGCCAGCGTGGTGTGCCACTGGTGTTTCTGCAAAACATCAGCGGCTTCATGGTGGGCCGCAAGTATGAAAACGCGGGCATTGCGAAGGACGGCGCAAAGATGGTCACGGCGGTAGCCACCGTCGGCGTGCCTAAGCTGACCATGCTCATAGGCGGCAGCTTTGGCGCCGGCAACTACGGCATGTGCGGCCGCGCCTATTCCCCGCGCTTGCTGTGGATGTGGCCCAACGCACGTATCAGCGTGATGGGCGGCGAGCAGGCTGCCGGCGTGCTGGCCACCGTCAAGCGCGATGGCATCGAGGCCAAGCAAGGTACATGGTCCGCACAAGCGGAAGAAGACTTCAAAGCCCCCATCCGGGCGCAATACGAAGAGCAAGGCCACCCCTACTACGCCACCGCCCGCCTGTGGGATGACGGGGTGGTCGACCCAGCCCAGACCCGGCGCGTGCTGGGCCTGTCTTTGGCGGCCACGCTGAACGCGCCCATCCTGCCGACGAAGTTCGGCCTATTTCGTATGTAAGGCATGTGAGGCTCTTATGCACTACCAATACCTGAAGATCGAACACCGCGGCGACTGCGCCTGGATCTGGATGAACCGTGCCGAAGTCCACAACGCCTTCGACGAAATCCTGATCCAGGAGCTGACAAGCTGTATCGCAGAGCTTGACGCCGCGCCTGCTGTGCGCGCCATCGTATTGGCGGGTGCCGGTAAAAGCTTCTCGGCCGGGGCCGACCTGGGCTGGATGCGGCGCCAGGGCGAGGCGCCCCTGAAAGATAACCTGGCCAGTGCGCACAAGCTGGCAGCACTCTTCAGCACCCTGTCGCAATGCGCCTCGCCTACGATTGCACGCGTACACGGCGCAGCCCTGGGCGGTGGCATGGGATTGGCTGCAGCATGCGACATCTGCATTGCATCTACCAAGGCCACATTTGCCACCACCGAAGTCCGGTTCGGCATCATTCCCGCCGCGATTGGCCCCTATGTTGTGCGAGCCATCGGCGAGCGGCAGGCCTACCGCTATTTCCAAACGGCGGAGCGCATCGATGCCGTGCGCGCACAGCATATCGGCTTGGCGCATGAAGTGGTTGAACCCGAGCAGTTGGACGCCTGCGTGCAGCAGATCGTCGATGCACTGTTGGCCGGCGGCCCACTTGCGCAGGCAGCTGCAACCCAGCTGATACGCCGTATCGCGCACCAACCGATAGACACGGCACTAGCCACTGAGACCGCGCAGCGTATTGCGGTGCTGCGCGCGACCCCCGAAGCCAAGGAGGGGTTGAGCGCGTTTCTGGAAAAGCGCGCGCCCGTCTGGAACTGCGCATAAGGAGGAGAAGATGTTCAAAAAGATCCTCATTGCTAACCGGGGCGAAATCGCCTGCCGCGTCATCAAGACCGCACGCCAACTCGGTATTGCCACGGTCGCGGTGTATTCCGATGCAGATGCCCATGCACGCCATGTCCGCCTGGCCGACGAGGCCCTATGGATTGGTGCAGCGCCCGCGCTTGATTCCTATCTGCGTGCGGACCGCATACTGGCGGCCGCACAGCACAGCGGCGCCGAGGCAATCCACCCGGGCTACGGCTTTCTGTCAGAGAACGCCGACTTCGCCGAAGCCTGCGAACGGGCAGGCATTGTCTTCATTGGTCCGCCGGCCGCAGCGATCCAGGCCATGGGCAGCAAGTCTGCGGCGAAACAGTTGATGGAGAAGGCCGGCGTACCCTTGACGCCCGGCTACCACGGCAGCAACCAGGACCCGCTATTCCTGGCCCGGCAGGCAGACACCATCGGCTACCCCGTGCTGATCAAAGCCAGCGCCGGTGGCGGCGGCAAAGGCATGCGCCGTGTAGACCAGGCGGCCGACTTTGCTGCCGCGCTCAGCTCCTGCCAGCGCGAGGCCTTGAACGCCTTTGGCAGCGACCATGTGCTGGTCGAAAAATATGTGCTCAAGCCGCGGCATATCGAGATCCAGGTATTTGGCGACATGCAGGGGCATGTGGTGTACCTGTTCGAACGCGACTGTTCTGTGCAACGCCGTCACCAGAAGGTACTGGAAGAAGCCCCCGCGCCCGGCATGACGCCAGAGCGCCGCGCGGCCATGGGCCAGGCGGCCGTAGAAGCGGCCAAAGCCGTCGGCTACGTGGGTGCAGGAACGGTGGAGTTCATTGCCCAGCAGGACGGCAGTTTCTACTTCATGGAGATGAATACCCGCCTGCAGGTCGAACACCCTGTGACCGAAATGCTGACGGGGCTGGACCTGGTGGAGTGGCAGTTACGGGTGGCGTGCGGCGAGCCACTGCCACTGCGGCAAGAGCAGCTCACACTCCACGGCCACGCGCTGGAGGCCCGCATCTATGCCGAGGACCCCAACAAAGGATTTCTGCCCTCTACCGGCCGGCTGCTGCATTTGGCCGCACCACCGGAATCGGCCCATGTACGTATAGACACGGGTGTAACGCAAGGCGACGAGATCACGCCCCACTACGACCCCATGATCGCCAAGCTGATCGTCTGGGGTGCAGACCGCAGCCAGGCACTTGCGCGCATGCACCAGGCACTGGGCCAATACCAGGTAGTGGGCGTTCAGACCAACATCGAGTTCCTCTCGCGTCTGGTGACAAGCCCGTCGTTCAGCCATGCCGATCTTGATACCGGCCTGATAGAGCGCGAAACAACACTTCTATTCCCATCCAACACCCGCGTGCCTGACGAGGTATGGTTGCTGGCAACGCTGGCCGAACTACAGAACCACGCCCAACAGACAGCGCGCGAGGCTGAGCGTGATGCGTATCCAGACTCGCCCTGGCGCGCACAAGACGGCTGGCGCCTGAACGGACGGGCTAGACGCACGATACAGCTGCGTATGGGGGATACCGTGCAAGCTATAGAGGTCGAAAGCCTGGGAACGAACGGCGGATATACGCTTTGGCTGCATGCAGAACGCCTGCCCGCGCACGCCACACTGGATATACAAGGCCAGCTACAGGCCTGCATAGGTGAACGCCAGCTACACGCAAAGGTAGTGCCGGTCGGTGACAAAAGACATGTGTTCTTCAAGGGAAGAACTTGGGCTTTGGCCATAGTGCCCACCGTATACACGGCCACGGATCACGCAGTTGAAGGCCATTTGAAAGCACCAATGCCCGGAAAGGTACTAGCACTGCTGGTCGCCACAGGCACACAGGTAGATAAAGGCTCGGCCCTATTGGTCATGGAAGCCATGAAGATGGAGCACACGATCACCGCCCCACGTGACGGCGTGGTCAAAGCGTTCTACTGCGCAGTCGGAGAGCAGGTGGCAGAGGACGCGGAGCTAGTCGAATTCGATGATGAAACGTCCTAGCGGGAGAGTAAAAGAGCTTTGGGGGCAGAAAATCCGAGGGCATCTTTGAAAAACTCTATTCAATACATAAATTTTATTGAGTTCTTGGATTCATAGTAATTAATTACTATGAATGTCCCAGGCTGTCATTTGCAAACAATGGCCGCACATGCATATTTCTGCCTGCTGCTGCACCATGTATCCACAAATACAGCCACCAACTGACAAAGGAGAACCCCATGTCCAATGAAGCCAAGTGTCCCGTCCACCATGCTGCCAGCGGCGGCACAACCAACAAAGACTGGTGGCCCAACCAGCTGCGGGTTGACGTATTGAACCAGCACTCCAACAAGTCCCACCCGCTGGGCGAGAAGTTCAATTACGCAGAAGAATTCAAGAAACTGGACTACAAGGCACTCAAGGCGGATCTGGTCAAACTGATGACCGACAGCCAGGATTGGTGGCCGGCCGACTTCGGCCACTACGGCCCTCAGTTCATCCGCATGGCCTGGCACAGCGCTGGCACCTACCGCACCCAAGACGGCCGTGGCGGCGGCGGTCGTGGTCAACAACGCTTTGCGCCGCTGAACTCCTGGCCCGACAACGTCAACATCGACAAGTCGCGTCGCCTGCTCTGGCCCATCAAGCAGAAGTACGGGCAGAGCATCTCCTGGGCCGACCTGCTCATCCTGGCCGGCAATGTGGCGCTGGAGTCCATGGGCTTTCGCACCTTCGGCTTTGCCGGCGGCCGCGAAGACGTGTGGGAACCCGATATGGACGTGAGCTGGGGCGCAGAGACCGCCTGGCTGGCGGCCGACAAACGCTTCAGCGGTGGAGGGGACCGCAACAAGGGAGAGGGCGAGCTGGACAGCAACCTGGCCGCCACCCACATGGGTCTGATCTACGTGAACCCCGAAGGCCCGAACGCCAGCGGCGACTACCTGGCCGCAGCCAAGGACATCCGCACCACCTTCAACCGCATGGCGATGGACGATGAAGAAATCGTCGCCCTGATCGCCGGTGGCCACACCTTTGGCAAGGCACACGGCGCAGCACCCGAGTCGCACAAAGGCGCAGAACCCGAAGGCGCGGGCATCGAAGCCCAGGGCCTGGGCTGGAACAGCAGCTTTGGCAGCGGCCACGGCAAAGACACCGTGTCCAGCGGCCTGGAAGTCACTTGGACCACCACCCCGGCGCAGTGGGGCAACAACTTCTTCGAAAACCTGTTCAAGTTCGAGTGGGAGCTGACCCATTCGCCCGCCGGTGCCAAGCAGTGGGTGGCCACCAACGGGCCAGAGATCATCCCTGACGCGCATGTGGCGGGCAAGTTCCACAAGCCGACCATGCTGACCACCGACCTGACGCTGCGCTTCGACCCGGAGTTCGGCAAGATCTCCAAGCGCTTCCACGAAGACCCACAGGCCTTTGCCGAAGCCTTCGCCCGCGCCTGGTACAAGCTGACGCACCGCGACATGGGCCCGAAGGCGCGCTACCTCGGCCCCGAAGTGCCCCAGGAAGACCTGATCTGGCAAGACCCGTTGCCGGCTGCAACCTACCGGCCTACGGCGGCGGATATCTCCGAGCTCAAGGCCAAGATCGCCGCCTCCGGCCTGTCGGTAAGCGAACTGGTGTCCGTGGCCTGGGCTTCCGCCTCCACCTTCCGTGGCGGAGACAAGCGCGGTGGTGCCAACGGCGCACGGCTGGCCCTGGCCCCGCAGAAGGACTGGGAGGTCAACAAGATCGCCGTCCAGGTACTGCCCAAGCTGGTTGAGATCCAGCAGGCATCTGGCAAGGCCTCGCTGGCCGACATCATCGTATTGGCCGGCAGCGTGGGCGTCGAACAGGCGGCCAAGGCAGCAGGCGTGGACGTCACGGTGCCATTTACGCCGGGCCGCGTCGATGCGACGCAGGCGCAGACCGATGTCGAGTCCTTTGCAGTTCTTGAACCGCTGGCCGATGGCTTCCGCAACTACAAAAAGGGCAAGATCGGTGCGCCGACCGAAGCCCTGCTGGTTGACAAGGCCCAGTTGCTGACCCTGACCCCACCCGAACTGACCGCGTTGGTCGGTGGTCTGCGCGTGCTGGGCGCAAATGCCGACGGCAGCAAGCACGGCGTATTCACAGACCAGGTAGGCGTGCTCAGCAACGATTTCTTCGTACGTCTGCTGGACATGGGTATCGAGTGGAAAGCCGTGGACGGTGAGGCTGAAGTATTCGCAGGCCGCGATCGTAAGACCGGCCAGGTGAAATACACCGGCACCCGCAACGACCTGATCTTCGGCTCCAACTCGGTGCTGCGCGCTTACGCCGAGATCTATGCCAGCGCCGGCGGCGCACAAAAGCTGGTGACTGACTTCGTCGCAGCCTGGACTAAAGTCATGAACCTGGATCGCTTCGACCTGGCGTAAGCACGTAAGTCGAACCGACGATCTCCATTGCCCCAATCGGAAAGGCACAGCCCTCTCCGTTCGGGGCAATTTTGGGTTTACGCAAAAAATGCTGTTGTTGCCTCCCCAAATTGGCCCAGCCTGACAGTCTTAAGTCGCTGCAGCGGCGTAGGACTCATATCCATAGCGACTTGGGTCGTCAGTATTGCAGCCGTGAAGCCAGGACACACTGTGCAACCGGTAGATGCTGCGTTCAGAGGGCAAGGACAATTTCACGGTAGATCCTATGCAGTGACGCTTGCTGAACCATCGAAACCCGCCTACCAGCGGGTAATGATTTTTTGAATCACAGTTTTCAGGTGTTCAGCTGCAGCATCGCGATGCTCTACTGCGCAATCAAAATAGGCATCGTGCAGCATTAGCGAAGTTTCCATCAATGCATCGCGCATGACAATCAAGGACTGAGCAAGCTCCAACAGCACTGCCTTTTCACTACCTGCGTCCTCTTGTGATTTTTGTTCCGCCATCAAAAGCTCGCCCACTCGCCTTCGCCGTGCGGTGATGAAGTTCTTGGTAGTACCGTACCTATCTGGGATGACGGCACGGTCTTGGGCTTTACTGTTAACTTGCGGGTACCGGCAAGGGCATGTTGTGCAGTCCCGGCAATAGACTCCACCGAGCGAGAACGGTATGCATCCCCGTTGGTGCCAGCTCGTAATTTGAACACCGCGACCATGCTCACCAATTCCTCCACCTAGATGTTGAGACTGCCAGCCACCGCCGCCATTTGACATACCAAAGCTGCATTCTGTAGCGTGCCTTGGTCCGCCTGTGCCACCATTTCGTCAACCTGCGACACACCGATACTTTGCTCAGAGCTGGCTACACTAATTTCATCCATAAGATCCATCACTTGTTTGCCTGATCCCTCCACCTCGGTCATGGTCGGAGCGGCTTTGGCGATGAGGTTTGTATCAGCCTATTCATTTTTGCGACAAAACATCCGCCAACTGGTGCTGGGCATGCACCGCCGAGATCTTGGGATCGTTGAAATAGTCGGCAACGATATCAATCCATCCTTGTGACATCTGCGAGGGCATGGTCATCGATTGGGCGGCAACTTGCGCGCCCTTGCGCGAAATCAAGTCCAGGCCAACTTTCCCGCATGCATCAAGATTTTTGCGTTGAACGTCGGTTCGAACGGGAATCGACCCTTTGATGCGGTTGAAGGCGAGTTGATTATCGACATCCATGATCTGGCGTGCAAAGAGAAGCTGGGAGCGGCGATCCTGCCCGTTGTTCGTGATCGGAAAGGCAAACGCATCAACCACAACAAAATAGACCGATTCTGTCCCCGGTGCCAACGTGCATCGGAAATCTTTGTCTGAGACGAGTCCTGCCTCGGTCAGCTCACCCTTTGCCCAATCGCCCATGAACTGCATGCCTGCCCGGCCTCGGCCGACAGAAAGCGTCGCATCGGCCCAAGTCTTGCCGGTTCGAACAGGCTCGGCAAAAGCGCTGAGATGCCGCAAAATGCCGAGCGCTTTCAACATCTCTGGTCGCATTACGGCATGCGGGTCCCCTCCACTCATCAGGCGTGCATAAGCCTCAGGGCCATAGATTGAATAGACAATGTCATTGAAAATGAGAGAAATTTCCCATGTGCCAGATCCGAGTGCGATGGGTGTATAACCGGCGGCCTTAATCTTGGCGGCACTGTCGAGAACGCTGTCCCAACTTGTCGGCGACGGTAATTTCAATTTATCGAATATCTTCTTATTGGTCCACAGCCAGTTTTCCGCATGAATATTGGTCGGCGCAAAATAGATGCGCCCCTTGTAGCTGATCTGATCAATCACATTTCCGGGCAGGAAATCCCGCCAATGATCAGCGGCTGCGACCTCTTCAATATCCTGCACGACACCCATCGCCGGTAGTTCCTTGCTGCCCTCATTGGCATTCCACTGCATTACCGTGGAAGGATAGCCGTTGGCAATTCTGTCAGTGACCGACTTCAGTTCGGCATCCTTGTTCTTGACCGGTACGTCGTTCCATTTACCACCAAGGCTCTTCCAGGCCTGGCGATAAACATCGAGAGCCTTGCTCTCGCTTGGCGAAATCCAAAAATGTATCACCTCCACGGTCGGTTGAAATACGCTGCTCGTGGATTCAGCGTGTGCGAGTGAAAGAAAGGATATTGCCAACGTCAAACTGAGGCATCTCAAAGGCGAATAATGTCCACGTATTATCATTGTTAAACCTACTTTATCAAGAAACCATCAGAGATTCACATTGAGCATCGCGTCTAGCAACCAGTCGAGATGTAGCCATTTCAAACGGTTGAGGCTTTGCAAAGAAATAACCTTGCACCATACCGCAACCAGCTTGCTGTAAAAACATGAGCTGCTCTTCCGTCTCTACACCTTCGGCAACACAGTTTTTCCCCAAATTTTCAACAAGATCAATCATGGCCTTAATAATCTGCTCTGATTTATTATCAACACCTATGTCAGAAATAAAGCTGCGATCAATTTTTACATCATCAAACGGAAAATTTCTGAGATTCGTCAACGATGCGAAACCGGTACCAAAATCATCGAGTGCAATCGACACCCCCTGTTCACGCAGTTTTATGACAGTTGCAAATATCTGCTCCGTATATTTATTCATATATACATCCTCAGTGATTTCGATAGAAAAATCATTCCATTCAATCGAATATCGCTTAATCGCATTCGCAAACATATCGTAGCCAACCTCAGAAATCAAGATGGCTTCGGGCATATTTATTGCTACACTTCCAGGAAACAAGCCCGCATCACGCCAGACTCGTATGTCGTAGGCCACCTTGTTAATAACGCACTCGGTCATTGACGAAATTGATGCAGCCGTATTGAAGAGATGCAAGAAACTCCCCGGCGATAAAATACCGAGATCAGGGTGACGCCACCGTACAAGTGCCTCAAATGCAACATGCCGACCACTTCGGGCATCTATTTTGGGCTGGTAATAAACAAGGAACTCATCGTTTTCGACCGCATTGAACAGGGCTGTACGAAGCTGACTTTCAGCAAGTCGATCTGCCATCATCGCCTCGTTGAAGATTACTTGGTTGTTGCGCATCGTTTTTGCGGCATATAGCGCCAAATCAGCGCACCGTATAATCTCTTGTGCATTACTGCCGTGATCTGGGAAAATAGCGCCACCGATACTGCTCGATACATTAAGAGCATGTCCATCAACAATGCAAGATTGAGACAAGCTTTCACGTATCCCTGTAGCAATTTTTTCAGCTTCATTGCTATCTGAAAGATTCGGAACCAAAATAGCAAACTCATCGCCACCCAATCTCGCTGCGATGGAGTCGGGCCCAATAACTAATGCGATTCGCTTCGCCGCCTCAATCAATAACCCATCGCCGGCTTGATGTCCGAAAGTGTCGTTGACTGCTTTAAAATGGTCCAGATCAATCAGGAAAAGGACGAATGAGCCGGTTTCTGAATATGGGTTTTTTGAACTGCGAGCCGCTATAAGTCGATCCAATATTCGATTGAATGCCATGCGATTAGGAAGATCGGTTAAACCGTCCCTATGGGCAAGAATCGATAATTTCTGTTCGAAAACCTTCTTTTTTTCATATTCAATGCGTAGCTTCTTAAGCAACGGGCTAAGAATAAATATACCCACAATGAGTAAACCAAGAAGAAGAGACAAGACTAATAAAGCACTGATCCGCTTTGCCATCGCAATGCTCGCCTCGCTCTTAGCAAAAGATTGCCGAATAGCCTCCTGGAAACCCCGCATAATGAAACCATCCGACGCGGCGGCAAAATCAATGGGCCCCCAAAAGGAGTAACGACGCCCCCGGCTAATATTATCAATTTTCCCTAGTTTTTCCGCCCGCTCCAGAAAACCTTGAATTCGAAGATCAAGATCGCTTGGCGCAGCATCATCGCCAAGACGACCACGCAGAAGAAGCAATTGTGCATTAATATCCTTAATCTCTATGATTTCATGGTTCATCTCATCGATCAGCCGATCAAGCACATTAACTGAGATAGCTTTATCTGCAGATGCACGCATCAATGCACGCGTGGTATTGGCCAGCTGCTGAAACTTAATGAACTGATTGCTTGTAAGGAAACTGACACTTTGTTGAACAGAGTGGCGTTCAAGAACAAACTGCATGGTTGCATAAATAACCAATGCAACCACCACAACCAAAATCAAGGCTCCCTTGTAATAGCGAGATATAGCCTTAATACGCCAACCGAGCGAAATTCGATCAACGCTATCAAAATTACCCAATTTCATTTTTTGTAGAAACAAATCAAATGCCCACACAGCAATATATATTTAATGCACATCACATTAAATAAAAGACTCGTCATCTATTAATGCATAAAAAATATTTTTCGATCAACACAAAACATCAGGGGGCGAATTGAGTCCGCCACAATTACACTTACCAAATAAGAAGATCACGCAACGAATATTTGAGGTCAAAATTTTAAGAAATACCAACCTCACAATTTGATACAAGATGATGTTCCATTTTGACAACTCCAACCATCAGCCAATTCCGATTTACCCCTAGGAATCAACCGAATGAATATAAGAATTACCTTACCCACGAACACCCATACCTAGTTGACCACGACTCACTATCACCGCCCTACATCCCCAAAAAAGAGTCTCATTCGAGGTGCCTTGGGTGATCTCCGATTTCTGCCCTATCGCTCAAATTTGCACCGGCAACAGCAGGTTGCCCAGCGGGATAACCGTACCGTCGATGAAAATTTTCGGACGTAGCACAATAATGCAGTCCCACCAGCGACGCCCCGCAGTGCCAAACGGGACCTCCACTCATCTGCAGGGGCAGAATTGAATTCAATATTCAATACATCGAGCCTGGAGAGCACCCGTTTCTCTGGCCATTCAATCCGACCAAACAAGTTGTGTGGGTACGATTTGCGTCAAACGGTACTCTGCATAGCCCGGAGAATCTCCATATGAATTTCTCCCAACGGCAGTACCCGATCCACCGCGCCTAGCTTTACAGCCTCCTTAGGCATGCCGTACACCACGCAACTTTCCTCGTCCTGCGCCAACGTACGTGCGCCCATGCCGCGCAGTTCCTTCAGCCCGCGCGCGCCGTCGTCACCCATGCCAGTCATGATGATGCCCAGCGCATTCCGTCCAGCGCACTTGGCCACGGAACGAAACAATACATCCACAGATGGTCGGTGGCGGCTCACCAGCGGCCCTAGCATGACGTCGACGCGATACTGCGCTCCACTCCGCTTCAACAGCATATGCCGACCTCCCGGGGCAATCAGCACCCGTCCGGGCATAACCCTATCTCCACTCTTCGCCTCACGCACCTCCATCTTGCACAAACCATTAAGGCGATTGGCAAAAGCTTCCGTGAATTTTTCCGGCATATGTTGCACGACGACGATACCCGGACACATTTGGGGCAGCGCAGTTAACACTGCTTCAAGAGCTTGCGTTCCGCCCGTGGAGGTCCCGATGGCCACGACACGATCGGTCGTCTGAACCATCGCGTGGGTCGACGCTGACAAAATCACGTCCGCCGAGAGCTTGGGTTGAGGAATAACAGCGGTTCCAGCAGGCATCAGTCGCCGCACATTGGCGCGCGCCGCCGTCTTGACCGCACTGATCAAATCATCAGAGTTGTCTTGCAAAAACTGTTTGAGGCCCAGCTTTGGTTTAGTGACAATACTGACGGCCCCAGCCGCCAGCGCCTGCACCGTGGTTTCCGCGCCTTTTTCAGTCAGCGTAGAACAGATCACCACTGGCGTTGGATGTTCTGCCATCAGTTTCTTTAAAAAGGTAATGCCATCCATCCGCGGCATTTCCACATCCAGCACGATCACGTCGGGCCACTGTGCACGCATGCGATCCATTGCAAATACCGGATCGGATGCCGCACCAATCACCTCGATACCCGGATCCTCCTGTAGCTTGGCAGTCAACACTTGACGCACTACAGCGGAATCGTCGACGATCAATACCTTCACTTTGTGCATAGCGTTTCATTTTTGTCTTTGAAAGGGCCTTGCGGCTGGTGCCGCACCCAGACATGGCCGCTCCAGATATCCAGCATGACCGTACGATGCCCTGTGCCGCCAAGATGCTCGGCCTGGGCTGAAAAACCATGTCGCTTCATCAAGACGCGCGCCATCTCGACATTCTTGGCCCCCACGTGGTCCACGCGGATAGTTTGATTTCCGGAAAACATATGCCCACCGCCGAATAGCTTGACCTGATATTCCGCCGGTGAAGTACAGGCATTGCGGATCTCCAGCAGCATCAACTCCAACGCTTCGTCAGCGTAACGCCCATCCAGGGTTGCACGCCTGCCAGACGGTGCACTTGGCAGCATGTAATGGCACATGCCTCCCGTCAGCATGCCGGGATGCCACATTACGATGGCGACACAAGAACCCAACAGCGTACGTATGCGTGTGTCGCGCACGCCAAAATACACCTCACCAGGCTGCAGGAATATCTCAACTGTATGCGCCGGTTTACGCATCAGTCCGACTTTTGGTAAATAGCCGGCGCAATCGATTTCATGACATTGGTCACGCCGTTCAGGCTCTCTGAATGTCCGATCAGAAAATACCCGCCGGGACGCAGCAATGGCAACAAATGCGACACCACTTTCTGCTTGGTTCCCTGGTCAAAATAGATCATTACGTTGCGCAAAAAGATCACATCGAACTCACCCAGCTTCGGCGGCGCTTCCATCAGGTTGTGCAGCATGAAGCGCACCCGTTCGCGCAAAGCTTTGTCAATCAGCAAGGTGCCATCAAACTCACCAATGCCTTTGAGGCAATGGCGGCGCAGATACTGCTTGGGAATTTCCGGCAAGCGCTCCAGCGGAAACAAGCCGTTACGCGCCTTGTCCACAATGCGCGTGCTGATATCCGAAGCCAACACCTCCCATGGTTGATTACCCAGCAACTCCTCCAGCACCATGGCAATGCTGTAGGGCTCCTCGCCGCTAGAACAGGCTGCACTCCATGCTCGAAAAGGTGTACCCAAGCGCCGGAAAGGAACAATGCGCTGGCGCAAAAAATCAAAATGTTTGGGTTCGCGGAAAAAATGCGTCTCGTTGGTAGTCAGCATGTCCACCGCTATTTGCAATTCGTCTTTGCCTTGGAGTGAAGTGATCAGACGGAAATAGTCGCCATAGTTGTCTAGACGGAAATGCTTGAGCCGCTTGGCCAAACGGCTGGAAACCAGCGATTTCTTGGCCGGAGCCATGCTAATGCCTGCGATGCGGTAAATCAGCTCGCTGAACTGTGCGAATTCCCGGTCGAGCAATGCAACAGCGCCTGCCAACGAACCAGTGCTGCTACCGGGCAATGCCCTTGAGTATTCCTTCGTCAATACCATTTTTCCTCTGTTGCTCCAATATGCCCTCCCTGAAAGGGTGAATGGCAGGATAAGAATGGCTTGACGTCGCGATTCACTCCATCAGATCCGCGATCGCTCATTCAAGCCCAGAACCTATATGCAACCTACTTGAAGCTGCATGAAATAGCATCAAACCCCAACCACGCCGCCGCTCCCCACTCCGGCCAGCGCGGCCATCTCGTCCACCGACAGCACATGGTGGATGTTGAGGATGATCACGAACTTGCCATTCACCTTGCCCATCCCGGTCATGAAATCCGCACGAAGATGGGTTCCAAAGGATGGCGGGGGCTCAATCTCGGCAGCCGGTATCTCCAGCACGGCATTGACTGCGTCTACCATCACGCCCACCACCTGGGTGTCGTGCTGGGCGCCATTGCCACCGGCCACTTCCACGATCACGATGCAGGTGCGCCGCGTAACGGTAGTCGTGCCTTTGCCAAAGCGTGCGCTGAGATCAATCACCGGCACCACCGCACCACGCAAGTTGATGACCCCGCGGATGAAGCTGGGCATGCGCGGCACCTCGGTCAGGTTGCCGTATTCAAGGATTTCCTTGATGGCCAGGATGCCCATGGCGTAGGTCTCGCCACCGAGCATGAAGGTCAGGTACTGGTGCTGGTCGAGCTGGCTGTGCCCGATGGTGGCACTCAGCACGGCAGGCGTTTTTTGTTGTGCTGAGATCATGGCACTCATGTCAATCTCCTTAGAAGCGGACGAAGCTAGCTTCGTTGTTTACCGCTTTTTTTGCGACAGCTTTGTTAATCCTCAACAAGGGTGGTGCGGCTTTGAAACTAGCGGAGGCCTGGGTCCTGCCGGTCTCGGCAGGTGTATAACCCGCGTCTACCTTGAAAAAGCCCATCGCTTCCTGCAGCTGTGCCGCCTGGCCACTCATCTCCTCCGCTGTGGCCGCCAGCTCTTCACTGCTGCTGGCGTTCTGCTGGGTGATCTGGTTGAGTTGTTCCATGGCGGTGTTGATCTGGCCCACGCCCGTGGATTGCTCGCTGGATGCCGCGGCTATCTCCTGCACCAGCTCGGATGTCTTGCCAATCGCGGGCACAATGGCGTCGAGCAGCTTGCCAGCGCTCTCAGCCTTGTCCACGCTGCCGCTGGCCAGTTCGCTGATTTCCTGCGCCGCCACCTGGCTGCGCTCGGCCAGCTTGCGTACTTCGGCGGCCACCACAGCAAAGCCCTTGCCATGCTCGCCCGCCCGTGCCGCCTCGATTGCGGCGTTCAGCGCCAAGAGGTTGGTCTGGTAGGCGATGTCATCGATGATGCCGATCTTGCCCGCGATGCTCTTCATCGCTGCTACGGTGTCTTTCACAGCAGCGCCACCCTCCACCGCCTGTTTGGCCGCTTGCGAGGCCATGCCATCTGTGACCTTGGCGTTGTCGGTGTTCTGGTTGATGCTGGCGCTCATCTGTTCGATGGAAGAACTGGTTTCCTCCACACTAGCTGCTTGTTCACTGCTGGCCTGGCTCATGCTCTGCGCCGTGGTTGAGACTTGTTCGCTGGCCGAAGCAATGCTGCTGGCCGCTGCATTGACTTCACCGATAACTTGCGAGAGCTTGCTTACCATTGTTTGGATGGCGAACAGCATGCTACCCGTGTCATTCGCACGGGTCTTCACCACCACCGTCATGTCGCCGCCGGCAATCTTCGATACCACTTCCGCCGCGTAAGCCGGCTCGCCACCGAGCTGTTTAACCAGGCCGCGGGTGATCAGGACGGCTAGCACCACCGCAATCAGTACGGCGCCGATGCCGATACCCAGCATCCAAGTCCGCGCGGAGCGGTAGCTTTCCACGGCCTGCGCGCTGGACGCCTTCATCTGCTCGTCGACGAAGCTCTGGAACGTTTCCAGCCTGTTGACGGTCGCGGTGTTGCTGACCGCGAAGTCCTTCAACAGAAACTCCGTGGCCTTGGCCTTGTCGGCCTTGATCAGGGCGTAGTACTGGTCGTACTTGGGCGCCATTTCCTCATAGGGCTTACGCATCGCATTGAACAGCTCGCGCCCCTTGGGCAAGTCGATCGTCTTGTCGAGCTGGGCCATACCGTCGTTGGCGACACCGCGCAGTTTCTGGATCTTGGCCTTGTTCTGTTCTATTTCGTCTTCGGAACTGACGAGCAACAGGTTGCGCATGGAACGCCCGATATCGAGCAGAGCAACCTGGACGTTGCCCGCCGTGTCGATCTTAGGGTAGCGGTCATTGATGATGTCTGCCGTCGTGTCGTTCATCGTCGCCATGTTGGACAGCGCGAGCACGATGCTTACGATGAGCAGCAACACGACGGTGCCGAAACTCAGTGCCAGCTTGGTGGCAATACCTAGTTGTTTTTTTCCCATATCGATTTCTTTCGTTTTAAATTGCCTATTACCCAAGCCAATCAGGCCGTTACTCCGACTCTGAAGAAGCCCATAACTTCCTGCAGCTGCGCAGCCTGGCTGCTCATCTCTTCAGCGGTGGCCGCCAGTTCTTCGCTGCTGCTGGCGTTCTGTTGCGTGATCTGGTTGAGTTGTTCCATGGCGGTGTTGATCTGACCCACGCCGCTGGATTGCTCGCTGGAGGCCGCGGCTATCTCCTGCACCAGCTCCGAGGTCTTGCCAATTGCGGGCACGATGGCGTCGAGCAGCTTGCCGGCGCTCTCGGCCTTGTCCACACTGCCGCTGGCAAGTTCGCTGATTTCCTGCGCCGCAACCTGGCTGCGCTCGGCCAGCTTGCGCACTTCGGCGGCCACCACGGCAAAGCCCTTGCCGTGTTCACCGGCGCGTGCCGCCTCGATCGCTGCGTTCAGCGCCAGCAGATTGGTCTGGTAGGCGATGTCGTCGATGATGCCGATCTTGCCGGCGATGCTCTTCATTGCCGCCACGGTGTCCTTCACCGCGCTACCACCCTCCACCGCCTGTTTGGCAGCTTGCGAGGCCATGCCGTCGGTGACTTTGGCGTTGTCGGTGTTCTGGTTGATCGACGCGCTCATCTGCTCGATGGAGGCGCTGGTTTCTTCCACGCTGGCGGCCTGTTCGCTGGTGGCCTGTGAGATCGATTGCGCGGTGGTGGACACTTGCTCGGACGCCGTGGAGAGGCCATCGGCCGCGCCGCGCACTTCGCCGATGATCTGCGAGAGCTTGCCCACCATGCTCTGGATGGCAAACAGCATGCTGGTGGTGTCATTGGCACGGGTCTGCACCACCACGGTCATGTCGCCGCCGGCAATCCTTGAGACCACTTCCGCCGCGTAAGCCGGCTCGCCACCGAGCTGTTTAACCAGGCCGCGCGTAAGCAAAAAACCGACAATGCCCCCTACAGCCAGCGCCAGCACTCCGACGATGAGCGAAAAACGGCGTGCGCTGGCGTAAACCTGCATGGCAGCCTCGGCATCTGCCTGACTGTTCTTAGCCTGGAATTCCGACATTTCTCCGAGGGCTGCGAGCCAATTATTCTGAACCGGTCGCACCTCCCTTAGCAGAATATTGGTGGCCTCTTTGTCCTCGTTCGCGAGTGCAAGTTTGAGCACCTTGTCGACCAGCGGTTTGGTCGTCACCTCTCCTTCTTTGATCTTAGCCAGCAAAGCTTTTCCCTGCTCGCTGCGGACAATGCCTGTCAGCTTTCGCTCGGCATCGTCGTACGTCTGACGCAAATCATCATTGCGCTTGGCCTCCACCTGCATACCCGCCACATCATCAAGCAATACCACGTTGCGGACCGCAGTGGCCATCGTGCGGACGTCTCCACGCATCTTGCTGATGAGTTCAATCTTGACGTTGTTGTCGTTCACGATGCCTTCGAGACGTCCGTTGATCTCGTTCATGCCACTGATGCCGATGGCGATAAGAACTGCCATGAGCAGTAACACCAGGCCAAAACCCAGGCCGAGACGCAAACCGATTTTCATATTCTTGAACATGACGTTGACTCCCCCCATTACGTTAGTATTTTTTAACTTCAGACAACTAAACATGGACGCAAAGAGCTCTACGCATTTGATTGCGCCCACAGTCAATTGCAGTCAGGCCATCGCCCCGACCTTGAAGAAGCCCACCACCTGCTGCAGTTGCGCAGCCTGGCTGCTCATCTCCTCGGCGGTGGCCGCCAGCTCTTTGCTGCTGCTGGAGTTTTGCTGGGTAATCTGGTTCAACTGAGCCATGGCGGTGTTGATCTGGCCCACGCCGCTGGACTGCCCGCTGGATGCCGCCGCAATCTCCTGCACCAATTCCGAGATCTTCTGGATGCTGGGCAGCATCGCATTCAGCAACTGCCCTGCGCGCTCAGCCATCACCACCGAGCCACCGGCCAGCTCGCTGATTTCCTGCGCCGCTACCTGGCTGCGCTCGGCCAGTTTGCGCACTTCGGCGGCCACCACGGCAAAGCCCTGGCCGTGCTCGCCCGCCCGTGCCGCCTCAATCGCCGCGTTCAGCGCCAGCAGATTGGTCTGGTAGGCGATGTCGTCGATGATGCCGATCTTGCCGGCGATGCTCTTCATTGCAGCCACCGTCCGTTTCACCGCTTCACCGCCCTCCCCCGCTTCCTTCGCGGCCTTGGCGGCCTTGGCGGCCATATCGTCGGTGACCTTGGCGTTATCCGTGTTGTGCGTGATGGAGGCGTTCATTTGTTCAACCGACGCGGAGGTTTTCCCCACGCTGGCGGCCTGCTCGCCAGCGCCCTGCGACAGACTCTGCGCGGTCGTGCTGATGTCCGCAGACGCGAACGACAGCTTGTCCGCCGTATAGCGCACCTCAGTGACCACCTGCGACAGTCTCTCGGTCATGGTCTTCATCGCCAGCATCAATTGCCCGACCTCGTCGTTCGAATTCGACTCCAGCCGGACCGTAAAGTCGCCTTCGGCCAGACGCTGGGCCGCAAACGACGCGCGATGGATATTGCCCGCCAGCGAGCGCGTCAGCGCGATGCCCGCGACCAACGCGACGCCGATGGCGAACAGCGTGGCCAGCACCAAGGCATGGCGGATAGTGACGACCTCGGCTCGTTGTGCGACCAGCGTCTGCTCCATAGCCTCTTCCTCGCGATCAATACCCGTTCTGATGGTCTCGATGTGCTTACCCTTCAGTGGCATGGTCTCGGCCATCAGCTTTGCACGCGCAGAGGACTGATCCCCTACTACCAGCAATTCAAGCGCCTTGGTACGGCTGTCTACATACTCCTTGCGGGCTGCCATCACCGTGGCCAGCGTGGCCTTACCTTGCGGGCTGGTCAGCATGCGCTGGGCGAGCTCGGTGTAGTGCTGGGTCAGGGTTGCAGATTTTTCCCTCATGCGCTCGATGGCTTGACGCACCTGCGCACGGTCATCCAGGTACATCACGGCTAAAATATCCTGCGCGTTTTCATTGACCACGTTGATCACACGTTGCGATAGCTGCACCTTGGGCCACAGCTCGCTCGTCAGGGTGTCGGCATGCTGGTCAACCTTCGCCAGCCCCATCCAGCTGATCACCGTGCACAGCGCGATCAACAGCACCAGCAAGGCGTAGCTGCCACCGAGCTTGGTACGTAGCCTCAAATTCCGAAAAAATTGGCGAAGAAATTTCATATTGCGTTGCAGAAAATTGCCATTCAGGAGCTTGCCACGTCGCCACCCGCGGCTCCAGCCAGTGCGGCCATCTCATCCACCGACAGCACATGGTGGATGTTGAGGATGATCACGAACTTGCCGTTCACCTTGCCCATGCCGCACATGAAGTCAGCGCGGATGTGGGCGCCAAAGGACGGCGGTGGCTCAATCTCGGCAGCCGGTATCTCCAGCACGGCATTGACTGCGTCTACCATCACGCCCACCACCTGGGTGTCGTGCTGGGCGCCATTGCCACCGGCCACTTCCACGATCACGATGCAGGTGCGCCGCGTAACGGTGGTCGCGCCTTCGCCAAAGCGTGCGCTGAGATCAATCACCGGCACCACCGCACCACGCAAGTTGATGACCCCGCGGATGAAGCTGGGCATGCGCGGCACCTCGGTCAGGTTGCCGTATTCAAGGATTTCCTTGATGGCCAGGATGCCCATGGCGTAGGTCTCGCCACCGAGCATGAAGGTCAGGTACTGGTGCTGGTCGAGCTGGCTGTGCCCGATGGTGGCACTCAGCACGGCAGGCGTTTTTTGTTGTGCTGAGATCATGGCACTCATGTCAATCTCCTTAGAGGCGGACGAAGCTAGCTTCGTTGGCTTCTGCAATCTTGGAAACCATCCTGCTGACAATCAACAGTGCAGCTCCGGTCTTGCCCATGCAAGTGGCCACCGCGCGCTGTTACTCAAAAATGCACGAAACTGGCTTCGTTGACCGCTGCATTCTTGGTTGCAGTAGCTTTGCTGCTCAGGCGGACTGAAGGCACTCTGGACGCAATGGCTGCTCTGGGTGTGGTCACAGCCTTCATCTGGCCACCCTCCACCTTGAAGAAGCCCATCGCTTCCTGCAGCTGTGCCGCCTGGCCGCTCATCTCTTCCGCTGTGGCCGCCAGCTCTTCACTGCTGCTGGCGTTCTGCTGGGTGATCTGGTTGAGTTGTTCCATGGCGGCGTTGATCTGGCCCACGCCCGTGGATTGCTCGCTGGATGCCGCGGCTATCTCCTGCACCAGCTCGGATGTCTTGCCAATCGCGGGCACAATGGCGTCGAGCAGCTTGCCAGCGCTCTCAGCCTTGTCCACGCTGCCGCTGGCCAGTTCGCTGATTTCCTGCGCCGCCACCTGGCTGCGCTCGGCCAGCTTGCGGACTTCGGCGGCCACCACAGCAAAGCCCTTGCCATGCTCGCCCGCCCGTGCCGCCTCGATTGCGGCGTTCAGCGCCAAGAGGTTGGTCTGGTAGGCGATGTCATCGATGATGCCGATCTTGCCCGCGATGCTCTTCATCGCTGCTACGGTGTCTTTCACGGCAGCGCCACCCTCCACCGCCTGTTTGGCCGCTTGCGAAGCCATGCCGTCTGTGACCTTGGCGTTGTCGGTGTTTTGGTTGATGCTGGCGCTCATCTGTTCGATGGAAGAACTGGTTTCCTCCACACTCGCTGCTTGTTCACTGGTGGCCTGGCTCATGCTCTGCGCCGTGGTTGAGACTTGTTCGCTGGCCGAAGCAATGCTGCTGGCCGCTGCATTGACTTCACCGATAACTTGCGAGAGCTTGGCCACCGTGTTGTTGAGGGCTTGCTTAACCCGATCGAAAGCACCTTCGTAGTCGCGGGTCACGACCTGCGTCAGGTCACCATGCTCCAGCGCCTGCGCCACCTGGATGGTATCTTTGAACGCGGTGTCAACCGTGTCGGAGAGCTGGTTGAGCAGTTCGGAGAGTTCCTTTGTAAAGCCCGCCTTGCCTTCCAAGAGCATCTTGGTACTGAAGTCTCCCATGTTGGCCGAGGCAACCATGTTCTGAATTTCACCAACAATGCCCTTGAGGTTGCCGCGCAACTGCTCGATGGTGTGATTGATGAACACTTTCTTGCCAGGCAACGTCTCCATGGGAGCATCAAGGTTACCTTCACCAAACGCCTTGACGCAGGCCATGGCCTTTTTCTTCACTTCAATGTGTCCAAATACCATGGTATTGACACCCTTGGCCATCAATGCAAAGTCATTCTTGAACTTGCCCTCGTCGATCTTGACATCAATGTCTCCCTTGTCGTGTTCGGCAGACATATGGTTCATCTCGGCAATAAGTCCCTTGAGATTTCCGCGTATCTGCTCAATGGTGTCGTTGATGAATACCTTCTTGCCAGGCAGCTTCTCCATCGGTGCATCAAAATTGCCTACACCGAATTCCTGGATGCAAGCCATGGCTTTCTTCTTGACCGCAACGTGGCCGAAGACCATGGTGTTCACGCCTTCGGCCACGACCTTGAAAGAGCCGCCAAACTTGGCGCCGTCCATTGCCACATCGATGTCGCCCTTGTCGTGTTCGGCAGACATATGGTTCATCTGTGCGATCAAGCCTTGCAGCGTGTCCGACATGTTCTTCATCGCCGCCATCAAGCTGCCGCGGTCACCGGCCTGGAGTTCGACCTTAGCGCTCAGATCGCCTGCAGCAATCTGGTTGGCAATGGCTGTCACCGCATCCGGCTCACCACCCAACTGGCGCAGTAAGGCTCGTGTGACCGTAAACCCGATGATGCCGACCGCAGCCAACGTGAGGGCAGAAACTAATAGCGCGAGATTGAGCGCATGGGCCTTGGTAGCCGCTGCCTCATCGGAACCCTTCTTTCCCAGATCCACGTTGTATTGGAACTGATCGTCGATGACCGTACCCAACTTATCGGCAACGGGACGACTTTTGTCTATGAGGGCACGGGCCTTTGCCAGGCCGGCCTCTCCTTTGCGGGACTCCACCAGGATAGGTTCAATATGGGACTCGTATTCCGCAAACAAGCTGCTCACCTGGCGCAGCAGCTCCTTGTCCTTATCGTCGCAGATACACGAACCTCCCAAGCAACCATCCTTCTCATACCTCTTGATATCATCGTGAACACCTTCGATATTCTTTTTGAGGCTGGCCTCAAGCTCAACCATCTTCTCATCGTCGGTATTCAGAACATGTCGGGCTACCATCAGGCGGGTACGCAAAACATTCCGGCGTAAGTCGTCCAAAATGACCAGGCTCGGCACTGTATTGGCGTTGGCGTAATTGGCAGCCTCATACACCTTGTCAACCTGCTGCTGACCTAGACCAGTTAGCACAGCAATGCCAAGCAGCGCAGAGCCGGCCAGCAGAATCATTTTTTTTGCAACGGTAAGTTTCATTTAATTGCCTTTTGAAATTTCTATTCACGCCTAATGCCTGTAGCTCAATAGATATAGGCGAAAGAAGCTATTAATTTGATAGCAATTAGCGATTCAAGGCCAGCACACGTCCCCGCTCTTCTGCTGGTTCCTCACTGGTCACCACCTGGCGCATAAGACCGGGCACGTCCAGAATCAAGGCCACTTCGCCACTACCCAGAATAGTGAAGCCACCGATACCCCGGATCTGTTGCAGCACCTTGCCCAATGGTTTGATGACGGTCTGGTATTCGCCCATGAGTTTGTCCACCACCAGCCCAACTTTGTGGTCTCTGTAGCGCACGATCACGATGCTCTCACGGCGCACGGGCTCGCCCACCACCTCAAAGTGCTCGCGCAGGCGGCAGTAGGGCAGCACTTCGCCGCGCAGATTGAGGTAGCGCTTTTCGCCGCTGTCGCGCTCTACGTCACTGAGCTCGATGCATTCGACCACCATGTCTAGCGGAATGACATAAGCAGCATTACCCACCCCCACCAGAAAGCCGTCAATGATGGCCAGGGTGAGTGGTAGGCGGATGCGTACCGTGCTGCCTTGACCTTCGGTGCTGTCCAGCTCTATCGTGCCACGCAAATCGGTGATATTGCGGCGCACCACGTCCATGCCGACACCGCGTCCGGACAAGTTGCTAACCGTATCGGCGGTGGAGAAACCAGCCTCGAAAATAAGGTTGTGTATTTCTTTATCGCTCAGATTTTGACCTTCGGTGATCAGCTCGCGTTCCAGGGCCTTCTTAAGAATTCGCTCCTTGTTCAGGCCACCGCCATCATCCGCGACTTCGATCACTATGCTGCCTGCATCGTGGTATGCATTGAGTTTGAGCATGCCCTTGGGTGATTTACCGCGCGCCAGGCGGACCTCGGCCGATTCAATACCGTGATCCATCGAGTTGCGCACCAGATGGGTGAGCGGATCGCCAATGCGCTCGACCACGGTTTTGTCGAGCTCGGTATCGGCTCCACTGATGACCAGTTCAATGTCCTTACCCAGCTCTTTTCCGACATCACGAACCACGCGCTGGAATCGGCTGAAGGTAGCGCCAATCTGCACCATGCGCAAATTGAGCGCGGAGTCACGCACCTCTTCCACTAACCTGGAAAGAGTGGCAGTAGCTTCCAGCAAGTCAGGAAACCCTGCACGTTGAGCCGCGAGGCTGGCACCGGCTCCGGCAATGATGAGTTCACCTACGAGATTGATCAGGACGTCAAGCTTGTCTGCATCCACCCGGATAAGATTGGCTTCGGCGACCTTGCTGTTTTTACGCTGTTTTTGTTTTTCCAGCGCGGCGTCTACTACCGGTGGCTGCACCATGTGTTCGCCTATCAGCACTTCGCCAATCGGGCGCTGGGTTTGGCCCGGCATTTGGCCCTGGGCCTTTTGAATGCGTAGTGCGGTATCCAACTCATTCTGCGTCAATGTGCCGCAGCGTACCAACATATCGCCGAGCAGGATGTCTTGCTCCTGTGGCAGCTCAAAGATCAGGTTTGAGTACTCTG
The DNA here is from genome assembly GCF_059418745.1 of Rhodoferax sp. GW821-FHT07F03. Lineage (NCBI taxonomy): Bacteria > Pseudomonadati > Pseudomonadota > Betaproteobacteria > Burkholderiales > Comamonadaceae > Rhodoferax > Rhodoferax sp. GW821-FHT07F03. The sequence continues at coordinate 82,590 of NZ_JBWKQM010000014.1, read as the reverse complement.
TAATCTTGCTGTGTGGTGGAAGGATACGGATGCGGCAATCTTCACGCACAAACTCAAACACGCCTTCGATGGCCGCCTTGTCGACCTGGCTCTTGAAGCCAATCTCGAATCCAAGATAACAGCTTTCAGGGTCCATCTCGACAGCGGGTGGAATCCCACTTGTCAACGTGACGATATGAACAATTTCCCCCAGTGTTCCAAGGTAACGGATGAAGGACAGCGGGTCCATACCGTTCTTCAGCACATCCCGTCCAAAGCGCAGCGACAGGTGCCAATGGTCGGTTTCCACCTCGCCTCCCCCCTGGGCGGTATATGGCAGCACGTATTCAGCAGGCACAGCGGCGGCAGGAGTTACATCCACCGCAAGCTCGTCATCTAAATACGAACCCAGCTGTTCAATCAAGGACAGACCTTGCTCAGCGACTGGCCCAGCAAGCTCGCCGCCCATAGCGATGTTGTCCACCAGTGCACTCATATGGTCACCACTTTGGAGCAGCAACGCCACCAGTTCCGGGCTTACCAGCAATTCATTGCTACGCACTCTATCGAGCACGCTCTCGGCCACATGGGTAAAGGCGACGATGCCGTTCAACCCAAACAAACCAGCCGAGCCTTTAATGGTATGTGCTGCACGAAAAATAGCGTTAATGGTGTCGGCATCGTCCGGGTTTTGCTCAATGCACAACAACGCCTCTTCCATATGCTCCAGCAGGTCACGGCATTCGGCGATAAAGGTCTGTAATGCGTCGTCGAAATTCATGTTGTTATTTCTGTGGATAGACCAGAACGTTGTCACCAAAAAAACCTTCAAGCTCGCAGAGGTCCAATACATCCAGTACCGCCGGGCTATGACTGGTAATACTCAGGGTCTTATTGCGCACCGCCGCTTCGGTCTTGAGCATGAGCAGCAGCTGCAAGCCAGCGGAGTCGATTTCGCTGACGCCAACCAAGTTCATCTCTACGGTCTCGCACTGTGCCAACGAGAGCAGGAGCTTGTCTTTCAACTCCATAGCGTTGTAGATCGTCATCTCACCGACTATGGTGATGCGGGATAGGCCGCCCGCGGCAAGTTCCACGGTCACTTCCATGCAGAGCTCCTCAGGATGGGATGGCTGCATGCCGCTCAGGGCAAGATCAGTTTCGCGACTGCGGCCAGCATTTGCGCGGGCTGAAAGGGTTTGACCACCCATGCCCTTGCTCCTGCAGCCTGGCCTGCCATTTTTTTAGCTTCACCCGCTTCGGTGGTCAACATGATGATGGGTGTAAATTTGTAGGCAGGCAACTTCTTGACTTCGGTGACAAAGGTAATGCCGTCCATATTGGGCATGTTGACGTCACTGATGATGAGGTGAACTTTCTGACCCTTGAGTTTGCCCAGGGCATCACGGCCATCACAGCCTTCAATGACATCGTAGCCAGCCCCCTTGAGGGCAATACTGACAACTTGCCGCAAAGAGGCGGAGTCATCCACAATCAAAATGGTCTTGGCCACATCTATCTCCTAGAAAAAAGTAATTTCGGTTGAACTTGCTGGAGCCTGTCCGCTACCGCCACTGTGCGCCGCATACTGCTCCTGCGTGGTGTACGTACTGGCGAGCGCTTCCAGCCAGGCGACGGAATCCACGGGCTGCGGCATGACGCCTACGGCGAGATTTTTTGCGCTCTCGTCCAGCGCGACGCTCAGCTTGTCCTGGTCGTTCCGGACATGGCTGAGCATCTGGCTGACACGGTCCTGGAACTGGAGCGCCACTAGCACTTCGCTGATCTCACCCTGGATGAGTTGACTCTCCTGGCGCAATACCTGGGCAGATTCGTCCAGGTCGGTCGCCGTGCCACGAAACTGCCCCAGTACGCGCTCGATCACCCCTTCCGAATGGGACACCATCTGCGCATCCTGCTCAGCGTATTGGTTGGATATCTTGAGCGTGTTAGCTATCGCCTTATTGACTGTTTCAACGGTGTCAGCGATCCGCTTTCCAGTTTCGCCTGACTGCTGGGACAGCATGCGCACCTCCGTGGCGACCACGGCAAAACCACGCCCCACTGCGCCAGCACGCGCCGCCTCAATGGCGGCATTGATAGCCAATAAATTGGTCTGCTGGGCGATGGCGCCTACGTCTTTCGCCATTTGCTGGAGCGCTTCGGTAAAGCGGGAAAGTCCTTGCACCTCGTGTAGAAGCTCGTCTTTTTCCTTGAGACTGAGGCGAAGTGAGGCGACGATGGAGTTGAGTTCGGTCTGACTGGCGATCAAAAGTGTCACGATGCTTTTGGTTGCACCGTCACCATCCGCGCTGACGTGTGATGCGCATACCGCGGCTTCGAGGCGCTGGGACAGGTTCGCAAAGCGGGTTGCCAAATCATTGATGCCTTGCTCGGTCTGGTCACGCGCCATCTCGATCTGGCTCGACCAGATGGGCAGGACTTCCATGCACAGCTGCTTCAAGCCATCAATAGACTGGGCCCGAATCTTTGTCTGCTGGTACCGATTCACCGCTTTGCTTAGCCGGACCGCCCACCAAGCCGAAACAACCGTGACCACGGCTACGCCAGTTGTCAGAACCAGCGGCGAGATGCCGGCAGGTGCCCAAGGGGCGATTACACCTACAGCACCACACAAAAAACAGGGCAGCATCGCCTTGTAATAACCACGCCCACTTACCTTCATTCGCATGCTCGTCCAGTCCCCATTACCTTACGTGGTCGTTTAGTGGGGCTGTCGGACAACCCCCAAATGCGGAGGATGAACGAACTCAAAAGAATGCGCTATCAGGCACTCTTGATTTGAGTGTAAGGAAATGCTTAGGAAATATCAGGGCATTCCGAATGATGGGCTTGCATCACCAAGGAAACCTTCGAATCAGACCTGCCGGCTCCCCATCAGCAGCGATTAGCAGGATCATCCCGTCATGCTGTGGACTTTACGCCCGACACGGAACACAGATCTTCACCACGGTGCCCATGCTGGGTGCGGAGTCAATCGAGAGTTCTCCGCCCAAATGACGCGCCTGCTCGGATAAACCTATCAGGCCAAAAGCTTTTTCAGAGCGCGGTGCACTTGTGTCGAAGCCGCAGCCATTGTCTCGGACTGTCAGGCAACAGAGATCCGAGCTAGCTTGGAACAACATATGGACCCGCGTCGCGACAGCATGCAGAACCACGTTAATCAGGACTGCCTGCGCAGCACGAAACAAGAAGACGGATACCTCTCCGCACAGCTGAATATCCTCCTGCAGATCCAGCTCGAACTGCAGCCCAATGCCCTTGAAATCATCGCTCAGCCAGCGCAGCGCAGGGATCAGCCCCAAATCAAGCACGGTAGGGCGCAACATTGAAACAATATCCCGAATGCGGGCAATGCTGCTATTCGCGATGCCACGCATCGCGGATAACAGACTGACGTCACCACTCATCTCAAACAATGCAAGGTTCATGCGTAGCGCCGAGAGATTCTGGGCCAAATCTTCGTGAATTTGGTGGGCTAGGTCCTGACGTTCTTTTTCATGCTCCGTTTCCTGGTGCGCCGCCAACGCGCGCAGGATATCGTGAGACTTGCGCAAACGCTCCTCGGCTTGCTTAAGAGTGGAAACATTGCGCCCGACCGCAAGTACGCTCATCACCCGTCCAGTGGTGTCGAATTCAGGATTGACACGGATATGAAAACAGACAGGAACGTCCTCTTGACGCCAGTTCAGTTCCAATTCGCCGACTTGTGCGCTGTCAATCACCCGCCGGACCAAGTCGCTGTAGGTGCTGGCAACATCCACTGGAAAGGGGAAGTATTCGGCCATGGTCTTGCCCAGGAGTTCTGCACTGGGCACGCCCGATACACCCGAATAGGACGGATTGCAGTAGATGCGACGACCTTCTACATCGTAGCGGACGATGACGTCGGGAGAGTTTTCGACCAGGGAGCGAAACTCACTTTCCCGACGGACCAGCTCGGACTCAAGGCGCTTACGTTCGGTGACATCCCGCCCGATACCCAACACGCCAACGGCCTCACCATTGGATGCGTACAAAGGCACCTTGCGAGTTTCGAGTAGTGCCCGACGACCATCGTCTGCCATGGTGACCCATTCTTCGTTCAAGCAAACACAACCCGCTTCCATTGCCGCCCTATCCTTGCTGCGGAAGAAGTCGGCTAACGTGGAATCAACGAATTCATAATCGGTCTTACCAATAATGTCCGCCTCTGGTGCACCAAAAAAACGCTCGAATGCATGGTTACACACAAGATACCGCCCTTCCACATCCTTCAGCCAGACGAGGTCGGGAATACTCTGAAGCACACCGAGCAAACGGTTGCGGGCTTCCTCAAGAGCACGTTCGGTATTCTTGCGTTCGCTAATATCTCGCGAAAGCAGGATGAAACGAGGACTATCCGCTTGGGGGTGGGCTTTCCTGGAAATGGACAATTCAAACCAGTGCTCGCCATCAGGAAGTGCTAGGCGCATGACCTGACCATAAGATGTACCAGTCTCATGCGCTTCGCGCAGGGCCGCCATGACGACCGCTGTCGCATCAGGAGCCAGAACTTCGGCGCAAGTGCGCCCAAGCAAAAGTTCTTTGCGCTGCGCCAATAACTCAGGGGTGTGCGCCCATACCTGAAGGTAGGTGCCGTTGATATCCGTTTCAAACAGCAAATCAGGAAGGGCCTGCAAGGTGGCCTTCCAGTCGGCGCTCAGATTACGGATGGTTTGCTCGGCCTTCACGCGTTCACTCACATCACGCCCAATGGTCAGCACGCCGACGATCTGATCATCGTCGTACTCAGCGACCATGCGGACATGGTGAACACGGATTTCGCCGTTGGGGTGCGAAACTGGAAGCTCCAACTCGGCAGGCTCGCCCGTGGCCATGACACATTCAAGCAGGCTCCGGTATGCAGTCGTCTCTCCGACGTCACAAACCGTGTTGCCCCGTGCCGGTAGGAGGTCCGCGGCAACACCCGATGCCATTGCCGGATTGGCGTACTGTACGCGGAGTTGGTGGTCGTAGCGAACAATGTGGTCAGGCAAGTTCTCGGCCAGGGTACGGAATTCCCGCTCGCGGATAGCGAGCACCTGTTCCATACGCTTGCGCTCGGTAATTTCCAGCGCAATGCCATGCCAAAGGAGACCGCCGTTGGCTTCGCGCTCGGGGGTACAGCGCGTCTCCAGCCAGCGCTCCGGCCAACCAGGGCGCCGCACGCGATACTCCACCTGGATCGGCGCCATCGTATAGGCTGCATCCGCGTAAGCGCTCTTAACCCGGTGCAGGTCTTCGAGGCTCGTCATTTTCAGCAGTGATGCTATGTCGTCCCGTACATCTGCGGGCTGCAGTCCATAAAGTTCATTGATGCCAGCGCTAGCGAAGGGCATACTGAAATGGCCTTCGGGCGAGACGCGCAGGGAATAGGCAAAACCGGGCATCTTGAACAAAAACCGGGACATCCGGCGCTCGGCATCGCGCACCTCTGTGATGTCGCGGGCCAGGGTCAGCACGGATTCCACCTGCCCCTCTGCGCCCCACTCGGGTACCAGAAGCATGTGGTAATCGTGGTGCCGACCGTCCCGGTCGACATAGTCAAGGTCGGTATATGCGGACTCGCCACTGTCGAATACCTGGTGGATCGCTTGCATCAGATTCCGGCTTTGCTCGGAAACCAGTAGCGCGCCATCAGCGGGTGAACTGCCGATTAACTCTTCGACCGGCCTATCGGTCATTCTGCCGACTACCGGATTCATATACAGGCGACGACAACCCCGGTCGTAACGGCAGATGAAATCAGGCGAGTTTTCCGCCAGGGTGCGGAAACTGCGTTCACGCACGGCCAGTGCGTCTTCCAGACTGCGGTGTTCGGTGACATCGCGCATGATCGAAAGCACGCCCACCACGGAACCATCAGCGGCAAACTCCGGGCCAAAATGATTTTGAAAGTGTATGAGCCGACCATCCGGTGCCCAGTATTCCACTTCGCCCACAATCGACAAACCGGTGGCGAGAACATAGCGGATATCCCGCAGCAACTTCTCGTTCTCCGGCACGGTGGCAAGTGGCACGTCTTGGGGGGCATGCCCCACCAATTGAGCCGACTTCTTGCCGGTAATGCGCTCTACCGCCGGGCTGGCATAGGTACGGCGGCCATCGCTGTCGTAACGGAAAATGGGGTCAGGCAGATTCTCGACCAGCGTGCGAAAGCCCTGTTCGCTACGCCGCAACTCTACTTCCATGCGTTGACGCTCTACAACCCAGTCACTTAAGCGCCAAAGTTCCAGAATCGGCGGCAAAGCCGGCGACTGAATGCCCCCTTCGGTTGACAGCGCATCCAGATATGCAGTAACACGCCCCGTATACCGGACGATTGCAACATACAACAGCCACATGCTCAAAACGGGTAGGGCTACAAGCCCGAGCAGCGCGACCATGCCGCCGGTGGAACGAGAAAACAAGAAGACGCATATCACCAGAGCAAGCGCCACTAGCCCGATGCCAAGCGCCAGCATGGAAAAAACGAAAGCCAAACTCCACAGGCGAGAAGAAGGCCGCGTCGTCATGATCAGTTCGTCTTCTTCTTGAAACAAAGATTGGATGGATTGTAAGGATTCCAAACCCAGTTAAAGATCGGAAATCTCGGCGCATAGGTGTCGCGCGCTGGACGATCATATGGCCGCTTGTTGAACAACTTCTAACGAGTCCTAAAAAATTCCGATGCATACCGACCCGCATAGAGCTGGGCGCACATTTTTAGCATCCGCTTTATGCGCGTTGACCACCTTACAGTCGATTGAGCGCAATTGTGTGATTTTTTACAGCTAAAGCAACACACCAAAAACAGAGAATATACAACTCGCGCGGCGAGTCCTCTGGGAAGAACTCACCCTGTTATCGCTCCGATATACGGGCCACATTAGGCACTTCAAACAATTCGCCACCCTCCGCCATGCTGAAGAATGGATAATTTTCATAATGCTGCCCTCCCAACTCCTACAGGAATGTCCACCCCTCTAGGACGAAGCCGCAGGAGCAATGTTTTACTCGTGTTGTGGTTTTCGTTAACTGGGACCTCTAGCCTTTATGTTTCCAGCTCGGTCCTAGCAAACAGCCAGCATGCATACAACCAATCGCAGGTCAATGTCACTACCGGACTGACTGATACGAAACAGGCTTACACACGGACCAAACAGGCCGCCTCCATCGCAACCACAAGCGCGTCGGAAATAACCTATCAACGCTCCGTTGAAGCATCCGATCCTGCTGTCGAAGTGGACAAAGAAAAAACGGACACGCGCATGATGGACCCTGCTCAGCGCTACGCAATCGAAAGCAAGCAGCGAGAAGTCGACGAATTGACGCGTCGCAACAAAGAACTAGATGCGGAACTCCGGCAGCGTGTGCTCTACTCTCGCCTGCATTGGACAGCCCTTTGTGGCGGCAGCTTCGCACTTCTCGGTACCTTATATTTTTTTCTGCGCATGCGGCGCTCCCATCGCATGCTGGAAGAGCTCAACATGCAGGTGCAGCGATCCAAAAACCAATTATTGGCTACGCTTGATGCAATCCCGGACCCGTTGTTCGTGTTAGGACTGGATGGTCGATACTACGATTTTCATTCTCCTCGCACCGATTTGCTGATAGCACCCGCAGAAATTCTCATTGGCAAAACTGTGCGTGATGTACTTCCACCTGATGCTGCAGATATTTGTATGTCAGCATTGAACGAAGCTTATAAAAACGGGGGATCAACAGGTAAGCAATTTAAATTATCTCTAACGCATGGCACATGCTGGTTCGAACTCTCCGTGTCTCGCAAACCAACATACTCAGGGCAGGAATCGCGTTTCGTCGTCGTCGCCCGCGATATCACCGAGCGCAAACGAATGGAAAGTCACCTTGAGGAATCGCAACGTTTGTTGCGTCAATTAGCGGCCCGCAACGAGTTTGCGAGAGAAGAAGAGCGTAAATTCCTGACGCGCGAAATCCATGACGAAATGGGGCAATATCTTCTGGCATTGCGTATGGGTGTTTCCGTAATAAATCTCCAGTTCGGCGGCGATAACCCCGCGTTACGGGAAAGAACACAACGCTTAATCGCAATGGTGGATTCCACCATCAAAGTAGTTCGCAACGTGGTGACATCGCTACGCCCGGCTGCACTCGATATGGGGATCATATTTGCGCTAGAGTGGCTCGTAGGCGAGTACTCCGAAAAAACGGGACTGCAATGCAATCTGCACATCGCCGATGCAGACATTCATCTAGACGATAAGAGCGCCACTGCCCTCTTTCGCATCGTGCAAGAATCTCTCACCAACATCGGAAGACATGCTCAAGCCGACCAAGTAAAGGTGACCTTGAAACGCAATGCAGGCAACTACCTACTTGAGGTGCGGGACAATGGCCAAGGCTTTGATCCGACCATACGCAAAGAAAAATCATTTGGCCTACTCAGCATCCGGGAGCGAGCACTTATGCTGGGGGGGGACCTTTGCATATCAAGCGCCCCAGGCCACGCCACGGCCATACAAGTGCATTTCCCCATTCCTAAAATAATGTATGAAGCAGCATGAAAATATTGATTGCAGATGATCACACCTTGGTACGCGAAGGCTTGAAACAATTATTTGCGTTAAGCAGAGAGGTGGACGTTGTCGCAGAGGCCGTAGACGGCGGGCAAGTGCTTGACGCGGTGCGTGCGGGGGGACTGGATTTAGTATTGCTTGACATGACGATGCCAGGCATCAATGGTGCCGATTTGATCAGTCGCATTCGCGCGCAAGATGGAGCACCGCCCATCTTGGTACTGAGTATGCACAACGAGGCACAAATTGCCCGCAGAGCCTTAACAGCAGGCGCCTCCGGATATTTGACCAAGGACAGCCACCCTCATATTTTGCTGGCGGCAATGCGCAAAGTAACCTTAGGCGGACGCTTCATCGATCCAGTGTTGGCAGAAAAAATGGTATTCGAAGGCAGTGGCAACACACAGCGACCTCCACATGAGCTACTTTCCGAACGGGAGTTGCATATTCTTAAACTACTGGCACACGGCCTCAGTGTGAATGAAGCAGCAGCAGAGTTGGCTATTAGCAACAAAACCGTAAGTACCCATAAGGCGCGTTTAATGCAGAAAATGGGATTTCAAAATAACTCGGAAATAGTTCGCTATGCCGTCGAATTCAATTTGATTGAATAGGCAACCATGTTCTGATAAAGAACAAGAGAATCCAGAACAAACCCACATGCAATTCTTAGGCCCCACGAGGGTCGATTCATTTGTATGAAGATACATGCTGTAAACCTCCGCCGCAGCTTGCTGCCCCGAATCGGCGCATCAGTTTTCAATTCAGTCGCTTGTTCAGCATTGCCCTAAGAAATACACGCTGACCAATCAGCGCTGCCTACTGCGCGACGTTGACTTTGAATACCCACGTTTCTCCGTAGCTTCATGGGTTTCAAGAAGCATTGCAAACACCTCGGCCATCGTCACGCGTAGGCCGTTAACACGTTCACGCATATGCTTGTACACCCGAGCTTCGGTCATGCGCTGGTAGTCCACCAACACGCGGATCGCCCCTTCGATCTGGCGACGTGACTTGATAGTGGATTCAGGGTTTTCAATTTTCCCATGTTGGCGTTACTGAAACCCCTGCGGTGCCCTGGCCAGTACCATGATGCTGAGAATGCCCGACGAGCGAAATGGTTTTTTGATGACGCCAGGGCACTTTGTGTCCCTCTGCAACTTTAGCGTTTTCGGACTTTCGTAGTCAGAGAGCGCCACGAAGGCAGTGTCCTCCGCGCTTGCAAACAGAAAACATGAACCCTCCCTGCCATCGCTAACGATGTTCAGCCCATTCCAGCTCGGCCATTTGCGGCGGCGCCCAAGGTCAACACTGGCTACGACTCAAGACGCGGTGAAACCACCATCCGTGGCCAAGACATGCCCCACCACATACGAAGCCTCATCCGAAGCCAGCCAAACCACAGCTTCGGCGACTTCCTCTGGTTTCCCCATGCGCCGCAGTGGCAGAGAGGCGGCCACGGTCGACATGTCCGCGATACCCGACGCCAGCATCATTTCGGTTACCACACGCCCAGGTGCCACTGCGTTGATGCGGACACCGCGCGGCGCACATTCCATGGCAGCCGAACGCATCAGGGAGATCACGGCAGCCTTGGAGGCGGAATACAACGACAGACCCGGATTAGGATTGCGCAGACCACTGACCGAGGCATTGATGACGATGCGGCCAGCACCCTGTGCGGCCATAACCGGCACTTGGTATTTCAAGCACAAGAATACCGAGCGCACGTTGGCATTAAAGACACTGTCGTACACACTATTGTTTTGCTCCTCAATTGGAGCGCGCCGCTCCTGAAAGCCCGCATTGTTGAACGCCACGTCCAGGCTGCCGAAGCACTCCACAGTTGTTTGGATAAGCCGTGCCACATCTTCCTCCCGCGTGACATCTGTTTGTACAAACAGTGATTGCACACCTAAAGAACGGCATTCGGCAGCCACCATCCTCCCCTCATGTACACGACGATTAGCGATCACAACAGCCACAGCGCCTTCGTCCGCCATACAGATCGCGGTGGAACGACCAATACCGCTGCCGCCACCCGTGACCAATCCAACGCGCCCCGCCATGCGACCACGCCTTACAGGCAAGCCGTTCTGCTGCTGAAGTACCTCCATACCAACTCACCCCATCTAGGTCATTGATTTAACTAGTTGCATGGTACAACCAATATCAAAGAAAAGAAAATGAAATTTTTTTGAGATCCGGTACTTGCTGAATGTGTCTATGCAGTTTCACGCCAGACGGTGCGCGAACTCGGTTTCATGCAAGCAATACTGTTGAGAGCCGATTCCCCACCTTCTTCGGCCCACGCTTCCTGGAAGTCAATGGCTTCCGCTCCGCTGGTCGATGTGTGTATTTGGAGGAATTCAGCATCACGCGAATTCCAGTACGAAGTGCAACGCAAAGAAAGAGGGTTGGGTCAAGAGTGAATTGGATGTACTGTTGTGACCGGCCAGCCCCAAACGTTGCATCATTGCTATACGCACTTGGCCCAAGAAGAACGATGCCAAATCCACCAGCTCAAACGCCAAGGTATCCCTCTGTGCACATAGCCGCAGAGCTGGGGAGGCGGCGCCATTGCAATCGATCACCCGCTGAATGCAAGCGCCTCCTAGCCATCATTGCCATCAACCGCCTACATGCCACAGGTGGGCGCTATGCACTTAGCACTATGTGCATCGGTACGGACCAAGGTATTGCACTAATTCTTGAAAGAATCTGCTTGGCCTTCGCATTACTATGGACAACCCATACGGCACAGCGACAAGCCATTTCAAAAACTCCCTCGAGGGGCGAGTACACGCCCAAAAGCTAGTGCGATGGCCGCGATGTTAATAACAAAGAACAGTTATTCTGGGCAATTAAAGTCGTCAGCAGTCTCCTAGGATCCATGCGGATTTGCAGCCTTTCAAATTTGAAATAGAGCACAGAGAAGACGTAGACAAGTTTTTTCTACAGAGGATCGACCGGGAAATTAACGCAGAAGTCTGAGACACATGTTGTAGCCGTGTGATGAATCATTCACATGTAGATATCTTCTTGGTCGACACGTATAGCGCTATCGGGTTGCTACAGCCTCGGATTCCTGGGGGCGCCAGCCGCCGCCGAGCGCCTTGAATGCCGCGACCGCCGCGCGTGCGGATTCGGTTTGCGCTTGCGCCCGCATATCGGAGGCACGCAGCAGGCTCTCGTCTGCTTGCAGGACTTCGACAATGCTGACCACGCCTTTCTGGTACGCCGCAAACGATGCCCCCCGGGCTCGGCTGAACGAATCCACACCCCCAGCCAGTATGCCGGCCTGGTCCTCGCGTTTTACCAGGGCCGAAAACGCGTTTTCCACATCTTCCGTCGCATGCAGGATGGCCAGCCGATAGCTGGCCAGCGCCTCGGCCTCCCGGCCCTTGGCCAGATCGATCTGCGCGTTGATGCGGCCAAAGTCGAACAGGCGCCAGCGCAGGCCCAGCACACCGGCGGCCTGGCTGGCGCCGCTGGTGAACAGGTTACCGCTGGACACCGAGGTTGCGCTGCCTATTAGTCCGCTCAACGAGAGCTTGGGGTAATACTCGGCGATGGCCACGCCGATGCGCGCGTTGGACGCAGCGAGGCGGCGTTCGGCCACGATCAGGTCGGGCCGGCGCCGGAGTAGATCGCCCGGCGAGCCAGTGGACGCGATCTGCGGGGCGCTGGGGATAGCGCCTGTATTGGCAAGCTCGGCCCGGTATGTACCGGGCGACTTGCCCAGCATTACATCCAGCGCGTTCATCGCGGTATCCAACCCCGCTTCGAGCACTGGTATAGATGCCCGTACCTGGGCCAGAGCGCCTTCGACCTGGCGCACTTGAAGCGCGGCGGCCAGTCCCTTGTTGTAGAGCAGTTGGAGAGTGGACAGCAGGTCTTGCTGTGTCTGCACCTGCTTCCGAGCAATCTCGAGGCGGGTTTGCAGTCCGCGGATGCCTATATAGACATCGGCGGTCTGTGCCGCCACCGCCAGGCGTGTTGCCGCCGCGCCGGCTTCCGATGCCTGGTATTCGGCAACGGCCGCCTCCCGCTCGCGGCGCAGGCCACCGAATAGGTCCAGTTCCCATCCGAGGCCCAGATTGGCCTCATAGGCATTGCCATAACGGTCCAACCCAGGTCTTGCATTCAAGACCTGCCCCAATGGCGTTTCAACCGATTGGTAAGCCCGGGCACCCTGGGCGCTGATGGTGCCGGAAGGCAGCAACGCGGCATTCGCGGCGCCGAGCCCGGCGCGCACCTGGGCGACGCGGGTAGACGCCTGCGCGAGGTCCAGATTCTGCTCCAGTGCCAGCGTGACAAAGCGAGTCAGCTGCGGGTCACCAAAGCCCTCCCACCACACAATCAGGTCAGCTGTCGTGCTGGCATGCCGTTGCGCGACTGCCGTTTCACCCAGGTAGCGATCTGGCATGGGCGTGTCGGGTCGGGCATAGTCCGGCCCGACAGCGCAACCGGCTGAAAGACTGGCGATGGCCAGCATGAGGAGAGTGCGTTTTAGCATGGGCATCTTCCGCTAAGTGGATTGAATAATTGGATTGTGACTATATTACAATATGGTCACTGGCTGTGCAAGTTTACGACAAGGGTTAAGCTGTTGGATATGAATAAAGCAACTACTGCGGCGAGCACGGGGCGCGGCCCGGTCGATCACGATGTGCGGGACCAGATCGTCACCGCGGCCACCGACCACTTCCGCCTGTATGGCTACGAGAAGACGACAGTCTCCGATCTCGCCAAAGCCATCGGGTTTTCCAAGGCCTACATCTACAAGTTCTTTGAATCCAAGCAGGCCATCGGCGAAGTGATTTGTGCAAATTGCCTGCAGCAGATCGAAGCAGATGTCATGACGGCGGTGGACGGGGCCGACCGCGCCCCCGAAAAGTTGAGGCGTATGTTCAAAGCCGTGGTCGAGTCCAGCCTTCGCCTGTTCTTTGAAAACCGCAAGCTGCATGACATTGCAGCCTCGGCCGCCAGCGAACACTGGGAGGCGGTACGCGTGTTCGAGGGGCGCATCCAGGCCATTCTGCAAGACATCCTGCGCCAAGGGCGCGAGAGCGAGGAGTTCGAGCACAAAACGCCGCTGGATGAGACCGCTATGGCCATTCAATTGGTCCTGCGGCCCTACCTGAATCCGGTGTTGCTGCAGCACAGCTTGGATTACGCCGCAGCCGCACCGACCCAACTTTCCAGCTTGGTGTTGCGCAGTCTGTCGCCATAAGAAGACTAAATTGTTTGTGACCATTGACAATATTAGTCACTAGAAACACAATGAAATCCTGTTTAGTTTTTTTACGGGATTTCTATGCGCCGCCGCCTCGCTTTCACTGTTCTTGTTTCCGCGTTGCCGTTTGCATTGATCGCATGCAACGAGAAGACGCCACCTGACCCACGCACCGCAGTCCCGCTGGTGCGCGCTGCTAGCGTGCAAAACGCGGCCTCCGCGTCCCGTGCTTTCACCGGCAGCGTTGCCGCCCGGGTGCAAAGCGATATGGGCTTCCGCGTCGCCGGCAAGGTATTGGAGCGGCTGGTGGATGCCGGGCAAGCCGTGAAGCGCGGGCAGCTGCTGATGCGCATCGATCCGGTCGATCTGAAGCTGGCAGTCCATGCGCAGCAGGAGGCTGTCGCTGCCGCCCGGGCGCGGGCGCAGCAAACAGCGGAGGACGAGGCCCGCTACCGCGATCTACGCGGCACCGGTGCCATATCGGCGTCAGCCTACGACCAGGTCAAGGCGGCTGCCGATACCGCCAAAGCCCAGCTGAATGCGGCGGAAGCCCAGGCCGAAGTTGCGCGCAACGCGAGCCGCTACACCGAACTGCTGGCGGATGCCGATGGTGTCGTCATGGAAACGCTGGTCGAACCCGGCCAGGTCATCAATGTGGGACAGGTGGCGGTACGCCTGGCCCATGCCGGACGCCGCGAAGCCATCGTCCAGCTGCCAGAAACCTTGCGCCCTGCGGTCGGCTCCGTCGGCCAGGCCGCGCTTTTTGGCAAAGAAGGTGTGACCGTTCCAAGCAAGCTCCGGCAGTTGTCGGATACCGCAGACCGGCAGACCCGCACCTTCGAAGCCAGGTATGTGCTCGAGGGGGAGCTGTCCAACGCCCCCTTGGGCAGCACGGTCACGATCCAGATTCCTGAGGTGCAGTCCGCTGCGCAAGAAAGCGTGCGGGTTCCGATGGGCTCGTTGTTCGATGCTGGCAAAGGGCCGGGGGTTTGGGTTATCGCAGGTGAGCCGGCAAAGGTCGCCTGGCGGTCGGTCAAAGTCCAGCACCTGGACGACGATAGTGCGCGTGTCACGGGTTCACTCAAGCAAGGCGACCGAATCGTTGCCTTGGGCGCACACCTGTTACGTGAGGGTGAGTCGGTACGGGTGGCAGGTCAGGCCGTCACCACCGTCGCGGGAGTGTGGCCATGAGCGAAGGCCGCTTCAACCTCTCAGCGCTGGCTGTACGCGAGCGCTCCATCACTTTGTTTCTGATCTGCCTGATCTCGCTAGCGGGGCTTTTTTCATTCTTCAAGCTGGGGCGGGCAGAAGACCCGTCCTTCACGATCAAGACGATGACCATCGTCACCGCCTGGCCAGGAGCCACTGCGCAGGAAATGCAGGACCAAGTCACTGAGAAGCTTGAAAAGCGCATGCAGGAATTGCGCTGGTACGACCGTACCGAGACCTTTACGCGACCTGGTTTGGCCTTCACTATTCTGAACTTGCAGGACAACACCCCCCCTGCGGAGGTAGAAAAGGAGTTCTACCAGGCCCGCAAGAAGCTCGGCGACGAGGCAGGCAACCTGCCTTCCGGTGTGATCGGGCCCATGGTCAACGACGAATATTCGGACGTCACCTTTGGGCTGTACGCCCTCAAGTCCAAGGGCGAGCCGCAGCGATTGCTGGTACGCGATGCAGAGACGCTACGCCAGCGGCTGCTGCACGTAGCGGGTGTAAAGAAGGTCAACATCATCGGCGAACAGCCCGAGCGCATTTATGTCGAGTTCTCGCATGAACGCTTGGCAACGCTGGGGGTCAGCCAGCAAGATGTGTTCACCGCGCTCAATAGCCAGAATGCCCTGACGCCGGCCGGGTCGGTTGAAACCAAGGGCCCGCAGGTATTCATTCGCCTGGATGGCGCTTTCGATGAACTGCAAAAGATCCGCGACACGCCAGTAGTTGCACAAGGCCGCACGCTGAAGCTGTCGGACGTCGCCACCGTTAGGCGTGGTTATGAAGACCCGGCAACCTTCATGGTGCGCAATGGCGGCGAGCCAGCCTTGCTGTTGGGCGTCGTGATGCGCGACGGCTGGAACGGGCTTGATTTGGGCAAGGCGCTGGACAGCGAGGTAGGTGCCATCAACGCCGAGATGCCATTGGGCATGGGCCTGACCAAAGTGACGGACCAAGCCGTCAACATCAAGTCGTCGGTCGATGAGTTCATGGTCAAGTTCTTTGCCGCGCTGCTGGTGGTCATGGTGGTGTGCTTTGTGAGCATGGGCTGGCGCGTCGGTGTCGTGGTCGCTGCTGCCGTACCGTTGACGCTGGCGGTGGTATTCATAGTGATGATGGCAACTGGCAAAAACTTTGACCGCATCACCCTGGGTTCGTTGATTCTGGGGCTGGGCCTGCTGGTGGACGACGCCATCATCGCCATCGAAATGATGGTAGTGAAAATGGAAGAGGGCTACAGCCGTGTAGCCGCCTCTGCCTATGCTTGGAGCCACACCGCGGCGCCCATGCTCTCGGGCACGCTGGTAACGGCGGTCGGTTTCATGCCCAATGGTTTCGCACCGTCATCTGCGGGTGAATACACCAGCAATATGTTCTGGATCGTCGGCATTGCCCTGATCGCGTCCTGGGTGGTGGCTGTGGTTTTCACACCCTACCTGGGCGTGAAGATGCTGCCCGACGTCAAAAAGGTCGAAGGCGGACACGAGGCGCTGTACAACACACCACGCTACAACCGTTTCCGCCAAGTTCTGGGTCAGGTCATCGCCCGCAAATGGCTGGTCGCTGGTTCGGTCGTGGCACTGTTTGTCCTGTCCGTGCTGGGTATGGGCGTGGTGAAGAAACAGTTCTTCCCGATCTCCGACCGGCCAGAAGTGCTGGTCGAAGTACAAATGCCCTATGGCACGGCCATCACGCAAACCAGCGATGCTTCGGCGAAGGTGGAAGCCTGGCTGTCCAAGCAAGAGGAAGCCAAGATCGTCACCTCCTACATCGGCCAGGGCGCGCCGCGATTCTTCTTCTCGATGGGGCCGGAGCTTCCCGACCCGTCGTTTGCCAAGATCGTCATCCGTACGGACAACCAGGGCGAGCGCGACGCACTGAAAACCCGGCTGCGCCAGGCCATTGCCGACGGACTGGCGCCCGAAGCACGGGTTCGCGTCACCCAGCTGGTATTCGGCCCGTATTCGCCATTCCCTGTGGCTTACCGTGTGACGGGTCCAGACCCGGAAAAGCTGCGCGGCATTGCTGCGGAGGTGCAACAAGTCATGACGGCCAGCCCGATGATGCGCACGGTCAACTCCGACTGGGGCACACGCACACCCACGCTGCACTTCAGCTTGCAGCAAGACCGCTTGCAGGCGATGGGGTTGAGCTCGAGCGCGGTAGCGCAACAGCTGCAATTCTTGTTGAGCGGTGTGCCAGTGACTGCGGTGCGCGAGGACATTCGTACCGTGCAGGTGGTGGTCCGTTCGGCTGGCGCTATCCGGCTCGACCCGGCAAAGATTGGCGACTTCACGCTGGCCGGCGCTAACGAACAACGCATTCCGCTGTCACAAGTCGGCAAGGTGGAGGTGCACATGGAGGAACCTATCGTTCGCCGGCGCGACCGCGTGCCGACAATCACCGTGCGGGGCGACATTGCCGATGGCTTGCAGCCGCCAGACGTGTCGACCGCCATCACCAAGCAGCTCCAGCCCATCGTGGACAAGCTACCAAGTGGCTATCACATAGTGGAGGCTGGCTCCATTGAAGAATCCGCCAAAGCAACCAAAGCCATGTTGCCGCTGTTCCCGCTCATGCTCGCGATCACCTTGCTCATCATCATTTTGCAAGTGCGGTCCATGTCCGCGATGGTGATGGTCTTCTTGACCAGCCCATTGGGCCTGACTGGCGTGGTACCAACGCTGTTGCTGTTCCAGCAACCGTTTGGCATCAATGCGCTGGTGGGGTTGATTGCGCTGTCCGGCATTTTGATGCGCAATACGCTCATTCTCATCGGACAAATCCACCACAACGAGCAGGAGGGGCTGGCGCCGTTTCAAGCAGTCGTCGAGGCCACGGTGCAACGCGCCCGGCCCGTCATCTTGACAGCCTTGGCGGCCATCTTCGCCTTCATGCCGCTGACGCACTCGGTGTTCTGGGGCACGCTGGCTTACACGCTGATCGGCGGCACCTTGGCGGGAACCGTCATGACGCTGGTGTTCCTGCCGGCCATGTATTCCATCTGGTTCAAGATCCGGCCGGCCCCATCGCACCAGTGATCTGTGATTTATCTCTATTCACCCCTACCTAAATAGCTAAAAGGAACAGCCATGTCGAACTCTAAAGTTGTCGTTATTACCGGCGTGTCGTCGGGCATTGGACGCGCCACCGCAATCAAGTTTGCCCAGCAGGGTTGCCGAGTATTTGGCACCGTGCGCAACACGGCAAAAGCCCAGGCAATACCTGGTGTTACCCTCATTGAGATGGACATCCGCGACGAAGCATCGATTGAGCGCGGAATCCAGACCATCATTGCCCAAGCCCAGCGCATCGATGTGTTGGTCAATAGCGCTGGTGTGACGCTACTGGGTGCGACGGAAGAAACCTCGATTGCCGAAGCTCAGACGCTGTTCGACACCAACCTCTACGGCCTCTTGCGTACCATCAAGGCCGTGCTGCCGCACATGCGCGAGCAGCGTTCTGGCCGCATTGTCAACGTCAGCTCGGTGTTGGGCTTTCTGCCTGCACCGTACATGGCGCTCTATTCGGCCTCCAAGCATGCCGTTGAAGGGCTGTCCGAGACTCTGGGCCACGAGGTTCGCCAATTCGGCATCCGCGTGGCACTTGTCGAACCATCCTTCACCAAAACCAACCTGGATCTCAACGCGCCCCAGACCGTGGCCAAAATCCCGGACTACGACAAAGAACTAGGCGTCGTCTCGAAGGCAATCCAGAACAATGTCCAAAAGGCACCCAGTCCCGATGGAGTCGCCGCCACGATTGTCGATGCCGCTTTGGGAGCATGGAAGATGCGCCGTACACCCAAAGGCGAGGCGTCTCTTCTGGCCAAGCTGCGCCGCTTCATGCCCGCTGGCCCCGTGGAAAAAGGTCTGCGCAAGACATTCGGACTCACCTGAATCGATTCCCCCTCTACCCGTTGCAAGCAATCAAGGGGCTTGACTCTAAGGGGGCATGCGCATCAATTGATCGGTAACCCACCGCCTCGGACAACAAGACCATCATTTTTTGCTTGCCAGCCTGGAACAGGCTTTGCCAAGCTTGCACCCAAACCCGGCTTCGCCATAGCCGGTGTTATGGGTGGCCCGCATGGCGGCGCTTCTTGCCTCCCTGGATGGCACCATGCTGTTCGCTGCATTCGGCGCCTTCCGGCCACGCTTTCCGCAAACCATTCATAGGCAGTGCCATCAACCAGGCAACGCGACAAATAGGCTCCGTCAAGGGCGTGGCCTTTACCGTGCTGCTGTTGAGTGGCGCAAGTTTGCAACGTGTCGACTTCGATGCAGTCTATCTGTGCCATGCGAGCTTGACACTGTTAACCGCTGCCTTCTATTTACCCGTTAATACATTGCCCACCGTCACAGCGAGAAAGGCGTGACCCCGACTCACATCCAGAAACCACCATTTAAAAAATCTTGAGCATGCTGCCCCGAGGGATTCATAGACATAGTTCCAAATCACTTCCTTTGATACACCAGCAGTCCGTCGCAAGACAGCACATAGTCGAGGGTGGTGGAGAGCCAGGCATCGTCCGTAAAACAGGTTCAACATTAGCTCACAACGAATTGCGTTTTGCGGACCTTCCCTAGGGGGTATATGCTGCAATGCATTACTCCCTAACAATAGACCCATGCTCGTTGATTCTGATATTCACGATGAACACGCAAAGTAGCCGTTGGAGCCTGGGCGCCAAGCTGACTTTGGTGGGCGCACCGTTCCTGCTGATGGCACTGCTGTCAACGGCTGCGACGCTGTGGGTGTCGTGGCAGCTGGACGGCGGGGCTGCGGCCGTAAATGAAGCGGGCCGCATGCGCATGCAGGCATATCGCCTGGCCCTGGTGGTGGATAGACGCGAATCGAAAGAACTCGCACAACTGGTTCAAGAATTTGACACAAGCCTGGCGCTATTGCGCACTGGAGCGCCAGAGAGGCCGCTCTTTGTACCCTGGGACAAGGAGATACTTGCCCATTTTTCCACGATAGAACTGGATTGGAAGCGCTTTCAAAGCCAATGGCTGTCCCAGCCAGCCGCCTCCATGCCAGCCTTGCGTACGGACACGGTCCAATTTGCCGCCGATATCGACGTTTTTGTGGCCGGAATTGAAAGGCATTTGACGCGCTGGACGGCCATCTTGCATCTGCTGCAGATTGGAATTTTGGGCCTCGCGGTTGTGGGCTCGGCAGTATTGCTTTTTGTCGGCTATCTGCTGGTACTTGAACCCGTTCATCATCTGAAACAAGCGATACAAAAAATCCAAGCTGGCGATCTCAGCGCACGGGTCGAAGCGGTAACGTCCGACGAGTTTGGCACTTTGGCACAGGGCTTCAACGGTATGGCCGAACATCTGCAATCGATGTACCGGAACCTGGAACGTAAAGTGCAGGAGAAAACCGCTGAATTGGAGGAAAAACGAGAGCGGCTGGAATCTCTGTATGAAGTTACGGCATTGGTGGCGCGGGCAACATCTCTGGACGAGCTGGCACAAGACTTTGCGCAAAGCATCCGGCGCATCGCCCATGCGGATGGTGTGGCGGTACGCTGGTCCGACCAGGAAAACCAGCGCTTTCTGATGCTAGCCGCCAGCGGTTTGCCCGCCTCCATGATGAAGGATGAACAATGCCTGCAAGCCAGTGATTGTCACTGCGGCACGCCTATCTTCAATGGCAGGTTGCGCGTCATACCGATCAATGCCCAGCAACCGGCGGCGCTGAAACATTGCGCTGAGGCAGGGTTCAGTACCGTGATCAATGTGCCCATTCGCCTGCATGGCCGGTTAATGGGTGAAGTGGATCTGCTGTTCCACGCCAAAGTATCGCCATCCGAAGCCGAGCTGTCTCTACTGGAGGCACTGAACAGCCATTTGGCCAGTGCCATGGAAAATCTACGGCTCAATGCGAGTGGAAAAGAAGCCGCCATTTCAGAAGAACGCCACCTTATTGCCCGGGAGTTGCACGATTCGATCGCGCAGTCGCTGGCTTTTCTCAAGATCCAGGTGCAGCTCATGCGCGATGCCTTGCAATCGAATAGGGCGGAGGACGTGCAACTGGTGTTGGAAGAAATCGATACCGGCGTACGTGAGTGCTACGGCGATGTGCGCGAGCTGTTGATGCACTTCCGCACCCGGGCCAATGCCGAAGATATCGAACCTGCATTGGCGACCACCTTGCGCAAGTTCGAACACCAGACCGGCCTCAAGACCGAACTGGCGATGGCCGCCGGCCACGGCCTGCCGTTGACGCCCGATGTACAAATACAGGTGTTGCACATCGTGCAGGAAGCACTCTCCAACGTACGCAAACACGCACGCGCTTCCCAGGTGTGGCTGCAGGTGCAGCAACAACCTACCTGGCGATTTGAAGTTCGTGACAACGGTATCGGTTTTGTATCGGATGAACATCCGTTGAAGGAAATGCATGTGGGGATGCGCATCATGGTGGAGCGAGCACAGCGTATGGATGCTGTGCTGGAAACTATTTCAACTCCGCTGCACGGAACCTCTGTGATTCTGACGTTGCCAACGCCCAAGCTACCGGCCCCCACCCACACACCAGCCGCCCCCGGCATAGCGCTGGCTGCGCAAACTATCTCCATCCCATGAGCGATATCTCGGCTTTGCCTATCCGCGTTCTGATCGTGGACGACCATACATTGTTTCGCCGTGGTCTGGCCGCGCTGTTGTCACGGGATGCCCGTGTGCTGGTGGTCGGCGACGCGGGCGATGCCAGCGAGGCGCAGCGGCGTGCACAGGATTTGCAGCCTGATGTGATCCTGCTCGACAACCACCTGCCCGGCGTAAGTGGCGTGGACGCGCTGCCCGCCCTGCAGCAGGCCGCACAGCGCGCCCGCATCCTGATGCTGACCGTCAGCGAAGATGCGAACGACCTGGCCCACGCCCTGCGTGGCGGTGCGGCTGGCTATCTGCTGAAAACCACGGAGGGCGATGCGCTGATCAACGGCATTTGCCGGGCCATGCAAGGTGAAAGCGTGATCGCCCCGGAAATGACCAGCAAGCTGGTGGCGGCCTACCGCGGAGTGTCTGCGCCACCCGTGGCGCAAACCTCACTGTTGGACACGCTGTCGCCGCGTGAGCGCGACATTCTGCGCGCCATTGCACAAGGCGCCAGCAACAAGGAAATAGGCCGCGACCTGGGCATTGCCGAAACCACCGTCAAGATCCATGTGCAGCATGTACTGCGCAAACTGGATGTCAGTACGCGGGTCCATGCCGCCGTCATCGCCACGGAAAAAGGGCTGATTTAACCCCTTCCGCGCAACCCGCGGGTTGATCCAGCGCAAACCAAAATCAATTATCTGGCCGCTTAGTTCTACAGAACTACGCCCACCGCTGCCCGCCTAGTTCCTCAGGCGGAGGGGCGCCCATCCTTCAGAGGGATGCCGTTCCCGGACGGCCAAATCTACAGTCAAGTCAAGGTCCAGAAGGAGATTTGACATGACGAAAAAGGGGCAGGCGCTCTCGGTGCTGATGGTCAGCACGCTGGCGTTCACCGTGTGTTTTATGGTGTGGATGATGTTCGGCGTCATCGGCATTCCGATCAAGAAAGCGCTAGGTCTGAATGCCACGCAGTTTGGTCTGCTGATGGCAACGCCGGTGCTGACCGGTTCGCTGATCCGCGTGCCCCTGGGCATCTGGACCGACAAATTTGGGGGCCGCAACGTGATGGCCATCCTGATGGCCATCACGGTCCCGGCCATCTACCTCATGTCGTATGCCACCGCGTACTGGCACTTCCTCTGCATTGGCCTGTTCGTGGGCCTGGCGGGCGGATCGTTCTCGGTCGGCACGCCTTATGTGGCACGCTGGTTCCCCAAGCAGCAGCAGGGCTTTGCCATGGGCGTCTATGGCGCAGGCAATTCCGGCGCGGCAGTCAATAAGTTTGTCGCCCCAGCGCTGGTCGTGGCGTTCGGCTGGTCCATGGTGCCGCAGGTCTATGCCGCCATCATGTTGGGCACGGTGCTGCTGTTCTGGCTCCTCAGCTACAGCGATCCTGCGCACCTGGTGTCCAGCAACGTCACATTCAAGGAGCAGCTCAAGGCGCTGAAAGACCCGCGGGTACTGAAGTACTGCCAGTACTACAGCATTGTGTTTGGTGGCTATGTCGCCTTGTCGCTGTGGATGGTGCAGTACTACGTGGGCGAGTTCGGACTTGAGATCCGCAGCGCCGCTTTGCTGGCCGCCTGCTTCTCCCTGCCCGGCGGCGTGCTGCGCGCCGTGGGCGGCTGGATGTCCGACAAATGGGGAGCACACAGCGTAACCTGGTGGGTGCTGTGGGTCAGCTGGATCTGCCTGTTTTTGCTGAGCTATCCGCAAACCGATTTCACCATTGCTACCACCAGTGGCCCCAAGACCTTCCATCTGGGCTTGAACGTCTACGCCTTCACCGGGCTGATGTTTGTACTGGGTATCGCCTTCGCCTTCGGCAAGGCCAGCGTCTTCAAGTACATCAGTGACGACTACACCAGCAACATCGGCGCGATCAGCGGCATCGTCGGGCTGGCCGGCGGCCTGGGCGGCTTTGTGCTGCCGATCCTGTTTGGCGCGCTGATGGACCTGACCGGCATCCGCTCCAGCGCCTTCATGCTGATGTATGGCGTGGTCTGGGTCTCCCTCATCTGGATGTACTGGACCGAAGTGCGTCGCAGTGACGTCATGGGTCCCAAAGCGGCCACTCTCGGCCTGCAGACCTGATTACCGCTTCTCTGAAAGAAAACAATGGACACGAAAATTTCCTCCGCCGCCGACATTGGCGATTGGCGCCCGGAAGACGAGAAATTCTGGGACAGCACGGGCAAGAAGATCGCCTACCGCAACCTGTGGATTTCCATCCCTGCCCTGTTGTGCGGCTTTGCTGTGTGGGGTATGTGGGGCATCATCACGGTGCAGATGTTGAACCTGGGCTTTCCCTTCACCCAGGCGCAACTCTTCACATTGACGGCCATTGCCGGCATCTCGGGTGCAACCATGCGCATCCCCGCTTCCTTCTTGATCCGGCTGGCGGGCGGACGCAACACCATCTTCCTGACCACGTCCATGTTGCTGGCCCCAGCCATTGGTACTGGCATTGCGCTGCAGCACCCCGAGTGGCCGTTGTGGGTATTCCAGCTGATGGCCCTGTGGTCGGGCGTTGGCGGTGGCAACTTTGCCTCCAGCATGTCCAACATTTCCACCTTCTTTCCCAAGCGCCTGCAAGGCACGGCACTGGGCCTAAACGCCGGCCTGGGAAACTTCGGCGTGACCACCATGCAAATCGTCATCCCGCTGGTGATGACGGTCAGCCTGTTTGGCAGTTTCGGTGGCGCATCGGTGCCCTTGGTCAAGGACAGCGGCTGGATTTTCGGCAAGATCGCCGCGGGCACGCCCACCTGGATCCAGAACGCCGGTTTCGCCTGGGTACTGTCGCTGGTTCCGCTGGGTGCGCTGTGCTGGTGGGGCATGAACAACCTGAAGACGGTGACCCCGGCCTCCGGTGGTCCGCTGGTGGCCTTTGCCAAGATCACCTACCTGTACACGCTGGCCTTTGTGCCGTCGATCTTCATGCTGTACCTGTACCTGCCGGCCCCTACCGGCCTGGGCGTGCTCAATATGTGGGTGGCGATTCCACTGGATATCGTCGCTGCGCTGCTGGTGATGAAGCTGGCCGCCTTCGGCACGATGAAGGAAAACGTCGCCAAGCAGTTTGAAATCTTCCGCAACAAACACACCTGGGCCATGACGGCGCTGTATGTGGTCACCTTCGGCTCCTTCATCGGGTTCTCCATGGCCCTGCCACTGGCCATCACCGTGATTTTTGGCTTTCAGCACATTGCGGACGCGTCCGGCGTGATGACCCATGCGCTGAAGAACCCGAACGCGCCCTCGGCGCTGACCTATGCCTGGATTGGCCCCTTCATTGGTGCAGCTACCCGGCCCGTCGGTGGCTGGATCTCGGACAAGCTTGGAGGCTCCATCGTCACGCAATGGGTCTCGGTGGTGATGGTTGCAGCGTCAGCGGCTGTGGGCTACGTGATGATGTTGGCCTACCAGTCGGCCACGCCCGACCAGTACTTCTTCGCCTTCATGCTGCTGTTCGTGGTGCTGTTTGCCGCCACCGGCGTGGGCAACGGCTCCACGTTCCGTAGCGTGGGCTTCATCTTTGACCGCCAGCAAGCTGGCCCCGTGCTGGGCTGGACCTCGGCTGTGGCGGCCTACGGCGCCTTCATCGCTCCGGTGTTGATAGGACAGCAAATCAAAGCTGGCACGCCGCAGTTTGCCTTCTACGGATTTTCCGTGTTCTACGCACTGTGCCTGTTCGTGAACTGGTGGTTCTACCTGCGCGCAGGCGCGGAAATCAAGAATCCATGACACACCTATTGCTACATATTTAATAGCTTACTGCGCAGGTGATATATGCGCTAGAGGCCATTTTTACTCAATAACACAGCAGCTACACCGAGGTATCCCATGAGCCACTTTCTGGACCGACTCAGCTATTTTTCCCAGCCCCGGGAAACGTTCTCGGGCGACCACGGCGTCACCACCGGCGAGGACCGCACCTGGGAAGACGCCTACCGCAACCGCTGGGCCCACGACAAGATCGTACGCTCCACCCACGGCGTCAACTGCACCGGCTCCTGCTCGTGGAAGATCTACGTCAAGGGCGGCATCGTCACCTGGGAAACCCAGCAGACCGACTACCCCCGCACCCGCTGGGACATGCCCAACCACGAGCCGCGCGGCTGCGCACGTGGTGCGAGCTATAGCTGGTACCTGTACAGCGCCAACCGCGTGAAGTACCCCATGGTGCGCGGCCGGCTGCTCAAGAGCTGGCGTGAAGCACGGCTGGGCAACGACCCCGTGGCGGCCTGGGCCTCCATCGTGGAGGACGACGCCAAACGCACCGACTACCAGAAGATCCGCGGCCTGGGCGGCTTTGCCCGCTCCACGTGGGACGAGGTCAACGAAATCATCGCGGCGGCCAACGTCTACACCATCAAGAAACACGGGCCAGACCGCATCATCGGCTTCTCGCCCATCCCAGCCATGAGCATGGTCAGTTATGCCGCCGGCAGCCGGTACTTGAGCCTGATCGGCGGCGTGTGCATGAGTTTTTACGACTGGTACTGCGACCTGCCCCCGAGCAGTCCGCAGGTCTGGGGCGAGCAGACCGACGTGCCTGAATCTGCTGACTGGTTCAACTCCAGCTTCATCATCGCCTGGGGCTCCAACGTGCCGCAAACGCGCACGCCCGACGCGCACTTTTTTACCGAGGTGCGCTACAAGGGCACCAAGACCGTAGCCATCACGCCCGACTATTCCGAAGTAGCCAAACTGGCCGACATCTGGATGAACCCCAAGCAGGGCACCGACGCGGCCGTGGCCATGGCCATGGGCCACGTGATCCTGAAGGAGTTCTACTTCCCCGACAACGAAGAATGCCGGGCCGCCCCAAATTCTTCGAGCCCCCTTGGGGGGCAGCCGTCCGCAGGCGGCGTGGGGGCTCGTACCGAGCGCAGCGCTTACTTTGACGACTACGTCCGCCGCTACACCGACATGCCGATGCTGGTAATGCTCAAGGAACACACGCTCCCGAGCGGCGAGGTCATCACCGTGCCCGACCGCTACGTGCGCGCCTCGGACTTCAACGGCAAGATGGGCCAGGCCAACAACCCCGAGTGGAAGACGGTGGCCTTTGACGTGAGCGGCAAAGTGGTGCTGCCCAATGGTGCCATCGGCTTCCGTTGGGGTGCAGACGGCCGGGCCGATGAAGGGCAGTGGAACCTGCAGAACAAGGAAGCGCGCCACGGCAATGAGGTCAAGCTGAAACTCTCGGTGATGGAAGGTGACGCGCCGAGCACCGAGACAGCCCGCGTCGGCTTCCCCTACTTCGGCGGTATTCAGCACGAGAGCTTTCCCAACAACGTAGCCAAGGGCGGCAACGACAGCGCAGCTGGCGACGTGCTGGTGCGCACCGTGCCGGTGCAGCGTATCTCGCTGGGCAAGGCCGGAGAGGAACGCTCAGCCCTGGTGGCCACGGTGTTCGACTTGCAAGTGGCCAACTACGGCGTGGCCCGCGGCCTGGCCGGCGAGCTGGCCGCCACCAGCTTTGATGACGACACACCCTACACCCCCGCCTGGCAGGAAAAGATCACCGGCACGCCGCGCGCGCAGCTCATCACTGTGGCCCGGCAGTTTGCCGAAAACGCGCACAAGACCCATGGCAAGTCCATGGTCATCATCGGTGCGGCCATGAACCACTGGTACCACAGCGATATGAACTACCGTGGCGTCATCAACATGCTGATGATGTGCGGCTGCATAGGCCAAAGCGGCGGCGGCTGGGCTCACTACGTGGGCCAGGAAAAGCTGCGCCCGCAGACGGGCTGGACGGCACTGGCCTTTGCACTGGACTGGATACGCCCGCCCCGCCAGATGAACAGCACCAGCTTCTTCTATGCCCATACCGACCAGTGGCGCTACGAGAAGCTGGGTATGGAGGAAGTGCTGTCGCCTCTGGCCGACAAGCAGGCATTCGCCGGCAGCATGATTGACTACAACGTACGCGCCGAGCGTATGGGCTGGCTGCCCAGCGCGCCGCAGTTGCAGACCAACCCGCTGCAGGTGGTGCGCGACGCTGCTGCAGCCGGCCTG
This sequence comes from Rhodoferax sp. GW821-FHT07F03, assembly GCF_059418745.1. NCBI lineage: Bacteria > Pseudomonadati > Pseudomonadota > Betaproteobacteria > Burkholderiales > Comamonadaceae > Rhodoferax > Rhodoferax sp. GW821-FHT07F03. The sequence continues at coordinate 54,928 of NZ_JBWKQM010000014.1, read as the reverse complement.
GACGCAAAGGACTACGCCGTCAAGGGCCTGAAGGACGGCTCGCTTAAGATGAGCTGCACCGACCCCGACCACCCGGACAACTGGCCGCGCAACATGTTCGTATGGCGCTCCAACATCCTGGGCTCGTCGGGCAAGGGGCACGAATACTTCCTCAAGCACCTGCTGGGCACCAGCAACGGCGTGCAAGGCAAAGACCTGGGCAAGGAAGAAGCCAAGCCCACCGAAGTCGTCTGGCACGACAAGGCGCCCGAAGGCAAGCTGGACCTACTGGTCACGCTGGACTTCCGCATGAGCACCACCTGTCTGTACAGCGACATCGTGCTGCCGACAGCCACCTGGTACGAGAAGAACGACCTCAACACCAGCGACATGCATCCCTTTATCCACCCCCTAAGCACCGCTGTGGACCCGGCCTGGCAGTCCCGCAGCGACTGGGACATCTACAAGGGCTTTGCCAAGAAGTTCAGCGAAGTCTGCGTCGGCCACCTGGGCGTGGAGCGCGAGCTGGTGCTGACGCCTCTGATGCACGACAGCCCGGCCGAACTGGCCCAGCCCTTTGGCGTAAGCGACTGGAAACAGGGCGACTGCGAGCTGATCCCCGGCAAAACCGCCCCCAACATGCAGGTGGTCGAGCGCGACTACCCCAACGTCTACAAACGCTTCACGGCTCTCGGTCCACTCATGGGCAAGCTGGGCAATGGCGGCAAGGGCATTGGCTGGAACACGCAGACCGAAGTGCGGCAACTGGGTGAATTGAGCGGCCTGGTCACCGCCGAGGGCGTGACGCGCGGCATGCCGAAGATCGAGACCGACATTGACGCAGCCGAAGTGGTGCTGATGCTGGCGCCTGAAACCAACGGCCACGTGGCCGTCAAGGCCTGGGAAGCATTGGGCAAGCAGACGGGTCTGGACCACACCCACCTGGCCATCCACCGCGAGGACGAGAAGATTCGCTTTCGCGACATCCAGGCGCAGCCGCGCAAGATCATCAGTTCGCCGACCTGGAGCGGCATCGAGAGCGAGACCGTTTCGTACAACGCCGGCTACACCAATGTGCACGAGATGATCCCATGGCGCACCCTGACCGGGCGCCAGCAGTTCTACATGGACCACCCATGGATGCAGGCCTTTGGCGAGGGCTTTTGCAGCTACCGCCCGCCGGTGGACTTGAAGACCACCGCCGGCATCCATGGCATCAAGCCCAACGGCAACAAGGAAATCGCACTCAACTTCATCACGCCACACCAGAAGTGGGGCATCCACAGCACCTACACCGACAACCTGCTGATGCTCACACTCAGCCGCGGCGGCCCCTGCGTCTGGATGAGCGAGGACGATGCCAAGTTGGCCGGCATCGTGGACAACGACTGGATCGAGCTGTTCAACATCAACGGCGCCATCGCGGCGCGGGCGGTGGTGAGCCAACGCGTCAAGCCCGGCATGGTGATGATGTACCACGCCCAGGAAAAGATCGTGAACACGCCCGGCTCCGAAATCACCGGTGTGCGCGGCGGCATTCACAACTCGGTGACCCGCATCGTGCTCAAGCCCACCCACATGATCGGCGGCTACGCACAGTTCAGCTACGGTTTCAACTACTACGGAACCATTGGCACCAATCGCGACGAGTTCGTGGTGGTACGCAAGATGGACAAGATTGACTGGTTGGACACACCGGTTGGGCAGGAACAGGTCCGCGCGACGCAGGCCGAGGGAGAGAACGCATGAGCCGTATTCAGGGAGCCGCGCCATGGCACTGAAACACCTGGCCCCCGGTGAACTCGCGCATGCTGGCCCCCTGGGCGAAGCGCTGCCCGACACACACACCTTCACGGTGGTGCGCACCGACAACCTGCAGATCTTCCGCCTGGTGCTGCGCGCCGGCGCGGATCTTGCCGAGCACGCGGTGCCCGGTGCCATGGTCTTCCAGTGCGTGGAAGGCGAGGTCATTTTCCGCGCACCGGGCTGCGAGTTGCGCATGCAGGCCGGAGACCTCACCCACGTGGCTGCCGGCGCGCCGCATTCCGTCCATGCCGTCACCGACATGTCGGCCCTGGTCACCGTCGTGGGCCACGCGCCGGTCAGTCCGCCCGTCCCCCTCAAGGAGAACAACACATGAAAATCCGCGCACAAATCGGCATGGTCCTCAATCTGGACAAGTGCATCGGCTGCCACACCTGCTCGGTTACCTGCAAGAACGTCTGGACCAGTCGGCCCGGCATGGAATACGCTTGGTTCAACAATGTAGAGACCAAGCCCGGCATCGGTTACCCCAAGGAATGGGAGAACCAGGACAAATGGAACGGCGGCTGGGTGCGCAAGGCCAACGGCAAGATCGAGCCGCGCCAAGGCGGCAAGTGGAAGCTCTTGATGAAGATCTTCGCCAACCCCAACCTGCCGGAGATTGACGACTACTACGAGCCCTTCACCTTCGACTACGGCCACCTACAGTCCGCCCCCGAGATGAAGGCCAGCCCCACGGCGCGCCCGCGCAGCCTGATCACCGGCAAGCAGATGGACAAGATCGTCTGGGGTCCGAATTGGGAAGAGATTCTGGGCGGTGAGTTCAAGGGCCGCAGCGCCGACAAGAACTTCGACGACATCCAGAAAGATATGTACGGCGAGTTCGAGAACACCTTCATGATGTACCTGCCGCGCTTATGCGAGCACTGCCTGAACCCGGCCTGCGTGGCATCGTGCCCCTCGGGCTCAATCTACAAGCGCGAGGAAGACGGCATTGTGCTGATCGATCAGGACAAATGCCGCGGCTGGCGAATGTGTGTCAGCGGCTGCCCGTACAAGAAGATCTATTACAACTGGAAAAGCGGCAAGGCCGAGAAGTGCATCTTCTGCTACCCGCGCATTGAGGCCGGCCAGCCCACCGTGTGCAGCGAGACCTGCGTGGGCCGCATCCGCTACCTGGGCGTATTGCTGTATGACGCCGACCGCATCCAGGAAGCCGCCAGCGTGGAGCATGACCGCGACCTGTACCAGGCGCAGTTGGACATCTTCCTGGACCCGAACGACCCCATGGTGATCGCCCAGGCCCGCGTTGACGGCATCCCCGACAAGTGGATGGAAGCCGCGCGCAACAGCCCGGTCTACAAGATGGCCGTCGAATGGAAGGTGGCCCTGCCGCTGCACCCCGAGTACCGCACTCTCCCCATGGTCTGGTATGTGCCGCCGCTCTCGCCCATCAGTGCAGCAGCCAATGCCGGGCACCTGGGGCAGAACGGGCAGATTCCGGACGTTAACCAGCTGCGCATCCCGGTCAAGTACCTGGCCAACCTGCTGACCGCCGGCGACACCGTGCCAGTGATCCGCTCGCTGGAACGCATGCTGGCCATGCGTGCCTTCCAGCGTGCCAAGCATGTGGACGGCGTGGTCGACGACGCGGTGCTGGAGCAAGTGGGCATCACCCGCGCCATGGTGGAGGAGATGTACCACGTGATGGCGATTGCCAACTACGAGGACCGCTTCGTCATCCCGACCACGCACCGTGAATATGCCGAGAACACCTTCAATGTGCGCGGGGGCTGCGGCTTCTCGTTTGGCAACGGGTGCTCGGAGGGAACCAGCGAAGTCAGCCTCTTTGGCAGCGACAAGAAAAGAACCATCCCTATCAAGGCGGAGATCTGACATGACCACCCACAAGCAAACCGCCAACGATCTGTCCATGACCCTGCGCGTACTCGCGCGCCTGCTGCAGTACCCCGACGCAGGCATTCGCTCCCACCTGCAGGAAATGCGCGCCGCACTGCATAGCGCGCACACCGTTGGCCGCGAACGGCTGGCCGAACTGGACGCACTGATCGACAGCCAGTTGGCCCAAAGCGCCATCGACGCCGAGGCCGACTACGTGCAGTTGTTCGACTGCGGCCGCGCCACCTCGCTGCATTTGTTCGAGCATGTGCATGGCGACTCGCGCGAGCGCGGCCCGGCCATGATCGATCTGGCCAAAACCTACGAGGCCGCAGGCCTGTTCCTGGCCGAGGGCGAACTGCCCGACTACCTACCGGTGCTGCTGGAATACGCCTCCACCCAGCCGCCAGCGCAAGTCCGCGCGCTGCTATCGGAAGTGGCGCACATCCTCAATGCCATCTTCAACGCGCTGGAAAAGCGCGAGAGCCGGCATGCCAGCGTGCTGGGCGCGTTACTGGAGATAGCGGGTGAGGCAGCCCGCTCCATCACCATCACACCCGACGAGCCGCTGGACGTGGCCTGGGCCGAGCCCGCCGCGTTTGACGGCTGCTCGACACAGGGCCAGGCCAAGCCGGGCGACCCGCAACCAATCCACATCGTCCGCCGGAACAGCCCGGCACAAGGAGCATCGATATGAGCGGCCTCTATGGTTTCCTGTTCCAGGTTTACCCCTATGTCTGCTTCACAGTATTCCTGGTCGGCAGCCTTATCCGCTTTGACCACGGCCAGTACGGCTGGAAGAGCGACTCCTCGCAGATGCTGCGCACCGGCACGCTGCGTTGGGGCAGCAACCTGTTCCATGGCGGTGTGCTGTTTTTGTTCTTCGGCCATATGGTGGGCCTGTTCACGCCACACGCCGTGTATGGCGTCTTCATGAGCGCCGCCAGCAAGCAGTTGATGGCGGTGGTTGCCGGCGGCATTGCGGGCACACTGTGCTTCATCGGACTCACGCTGCTTTTGTACCGGCGCATCTTTGACCCGCGCATCCGCTACACCAGCCACCCCACCGACATCGCCGTGCTGGTGATCCTGTGGGTGCAACTGACCGTAGGCCTGATCACCCTGCCCTTTTCGCTGCAGCATTCCGACGGCAGTGTGATGCTGATCCTGGCCGACTGGGCCCAACGCATCGTCACTCTGCGACCGGTGGATGCGACGGCCCTGGCCGCACTGCCCTGGCCCTATCTGTTTCACATCGTCTTTGGCATGACCATCTTCCTGCTGTTTCCATTCAGCCGGCTGGTTCACGTGTGGAGCGGCTTTGCCTCGATCTTCTATGTATTGCGGCCCTATCAGGTGTCGCGCGCCAGACGCCTTAACCTGCCGCAAGACCACAACCTGCCGCCCCAACGCGACCGGCCCTGAACGCGGCACGCAGCGCAACATACAACACAAGGAATCACCATGGACAACGGATGTGGATCAGGCTCCTGCGGCTGCAAGAGCGGCGGCGCAGCAACAGCTCTCAGTGTGAAGCCACAGGCCGGCGGCTATGACGCCGCGCTGGTCAACTCGCTGACGGCCCCTCCGCCCGTGCCGCTGGAGCCCCGTACCGGCGGGCCGGGCCCAATAGCCAGCATAGCCAGCGTCAACGGCGTGCCGCTCCACCTGGCGGACGAATACCCCAACGAAGAAAGCCTGCGCCAGATGGCCTGCAGCGAGCTGCTGCGCCAGGCCGCGCAATCAGCCGGACTGCTGGCCGCAGACGACCTGCCCCTGACGGGCGGCGTGCAAAGCGAAGCTGCCACGGAAGCGATCGAGGCGCTGCTCGAGCGCGAACTGAAGGTGCCTGAACCCTCTGACGAGGCCTGCGCCCGTTACTACGCCGCGCATGCGGCCCGCTACCGCACCGACGAGCAAGTCCACGCCCGCCACATCCTATTTGCGGTGACGCCGGGCGTGGACGTGGTGGCACTACGCAACCGCGCCGAGGGCGTGATGCTACAAGTCCGCTGCCATGACCGCGATGATGCGAAGGCGGCAGCGGCCTTTGCAGCCGCGGCCTCGCAATGGTCCAACTGCCCCAGCTCCGCCGAAGGCGGCGAGTTGGGCTGGCTAGGCCCGCAAGACTGCGCGCCAGAGTTTGGCCGTGAACTGTTCGGCCTGAATGACATGGGCGTGTTGCCCCGCCTGGTGCACAGCCGCTTCGGCTTTCATGTGGTGGAGGTGCTGGCGCGCAAGAGCGGCACGCCACGAGCCTTTGAGACCGTGCGCGAGGCCGTGCGCCTGGCCTTGAAGCAGCAGACCTGGGCGACGGCCCTGCGCCAATACCTCACCATCCTGGCTGGGCAAGCGAGCCTCGTAGGCGTGGCGCTGGAAGCCAGCGACTCGCCGCTGGTGCAATAACGCGGCCATAGTCTCGCCTTCCGCCAGCGCCATGCCAGCCAACCTGCAAGATGATCGGCCAGACGACCTGCTGATGCGCCTGCGGCGCTTTCACGACCATACCTTTCCCGGTGCGCAAGCGCAGTTCCAGAGCCTGGTGCGCGACGGCCAGCACCCGACCATCCTGTTCATCGGTTGCTCCGACTCACGGCTGCTGCCCTACCTGCTGACGGGTGCGGGACCGGGCGAGCTGTTCATCGTGCGCAATGTCGGCGCCTTTGTACCGCCCTACGACGGCTATGTCGATGACCCGATGAACGGCTCGCGGGACACCGCACGCCGCTGGGTCGGCTACCACGGCACCTCTGCCGCTATAGAGTTTGCGGTACTCAACCTCAAAGTCTCGCGTATCGTGGTCTGCGGCCACAGCCATTGCGGCGCCGTCCGCGCGGCCTATGAGGGCGTGCCGGATGAAGCCGTCAACCTCAAGGCCTGGTTGAGCCTAGCCGCCGAGGCCCTGCTGCCGGTACAGCCCGGCCCCGAAGCCCTGCGCCGCACCGAGCAACGTGCCGTAGTGCTGCAACTGGAGCGTCTCATGGACTACCCCATGGTGCGCGAACGGGTCGAGGCGCGGGCCCTGGCGCTGCACGGCTGGCACTACGTCATTGAAGACGGTGAAGTTCACGTATTTGATGTCCAGACCGGCCAGTTCGTCCCGGCATCCACGGCCTCACACAGCGGGGATGGGCCGTACAGAGAGCATTTAACCGAACCGGTTTTCAATGAGATAGACGATGCCTACAGCCCGCACTGATACCACCCGCTGGACCAGTGACCTCCTAGCCCTTATCTGAAAGAGAGCAACCCATGGATATTTCCTGTTTTGACGACTTGCTGCAGGCCGCGCGGGCACAGCCGCTACCACAACGCCTGCTGCTGGTGTTTGCGAATGCCGACCTGCCTGAAGACAGCACGCCAGCGCAGCGCGAACGCTTCCTGGCGGGCCAGGGCGGCGCGCTGGTGCCAGTGATGTGCGTGGACAAGACACCCGACGAACTGCACAGCTTCGCCGATCTGGTGAAAGAGTCGGTGCAAATGGCGTCGGCGTGGAGCATGGTGTTTGCAAGCAGCCTGTCTGGGACACAGGGGATACCGCCCGGCAGCACAGTCACGGAGCAGGCTCTTGAGCGTATGGTGGCGTCCATCAAGGCGGGCCAACTGGCAGCCATGGTTCCCTTTGATCGCCAAGGCCAGGCGGTGTCCCTGGGCTGCTGACGGCTCCGCCATGGTGGACGCCATCCAAATCCGAGAGCCCAAGCCGGCCGCCATCGACCCCGGTCTGGCGTTGTGGCGCATGGGTTTTCGGCCGTTCTATTTGCTGGCCAGTGTGTTCGCTGCACTGTCCATCGCCTTGTGGGCCCTGCAATACGCGGGCTGGCTAGGCCGGCCTTATCTGCAGGGTCCTCTGTGGCATGCGCACGAGATGCTGTTCGGCTTCACACTGGCCGTGGTGGTGGGCTTTCTCTTCACCGCCGGGCGCAACTGGTCGAACCATCCCACACCAACGGGTCTGCCGCTGGCGGCACTGGCCGGACTGTGGGTGGCTGCGCGCGTGCTGGTGCTCACCCCGTTCGGCTGGGCGGCGGCCGTTGCCAATACCGCGTTTCCGCTGGCCGCGGCCATTGCGCTGGCGATTCCTTTCCTCGCCGCGCGCAACCGGCGCAATTATTTCTTCATCGGCCTGTTGGTGCTGCTGTCAGCAGCGGCGCTGATGGTGCACCTGGTGCTGCTCGGGATGCTGGCGCTACCGGGCTGGCTGGGTATCCAGATCGGGCTGGATGTGGTGCTGTTCATCATGGTGGTGATGGGCGGGCGCGTCATTCCCATGTTCACCAACAACGGCATTCCGAGGGCCAAGGCGGTGCGCCACCCGGCCGTGGAAAAGCTGGCCCTGGGCTTGGTGTTGCTCATCCTGGTGGCCGACCTACTGCCCTGGCATGGCGTCGCACTGGCCGGCTTGCTAGGCGCGGCCGCCGTCGCCCATCTGGTGCGCTGGTGGTTGTGGCAGCCATGGACCACCTGGCGCACGCCGCTGGTCTGGGTGCTACATGCGGCCTATCTGTGGATCGTGCTGCACCTGGGCTTGCGTGCCTTGTCCATACCCGGCTGGGTGACAGCATCGGCCGCCACGCATGCACTGACGGTGGGCGCCATCGGCGGTCTGGTCATCGGCATGGTGACACGCACGGCGCTGGGCCATACCGGCAGGCCGCTGCGCGCGGGCCGCATGGAGATGATCAGCTACGGCTGTGTGCTGGCCGCGGCGCTAGTGCGGGTGTTCGTACCGCTGGCGGTGCCAGCAGCCGCCGTACCCGCCGTGCTGTGTTCCGGCCTGCTGTGGTCGCTCGGCTTTGCCGTGTATGCCGTGGCCTACTGGCCGGTGCTGACCCGGCCCCGCCTGGATGGCCGGCCCGGTTGAAGCGACCATGGACTACCTAGCACTCAAGACCATCCACCAGACCGCCGTGGCCTTGTCGGTTGCGGGCTTTTTCACCCGCGGCCTGGGCGCGCTGTCCGGCGCTGCCTGGGTGCGCGGCCGGATCGCCCAGAGCCTGCCGCATGCCGTGGATTCGGTTCTACTGCTGTCGGCGCTGAGCCTGGCGTGGACATTGCGGCTCAACCCGTTCCTGACGCCCTGGCTGCTGGCCAAAATCGCCGGTTTACTGGTCTATATAACACTGGGCATGGTGGCGTTACAGCCCCACCATTCCCGGCCAGTGCGTGCAATAGCCTTTCTGGGCGCGCTGACCAGCGTGGGCTACATCGTGGCGGTAGCCATCAGCAAAAGTCCATGGGGGCTGTTTAGACTTTAATTGCCCAGAACAATCCAGTTATTCCGTGCAATTAAGGTCGTGAACAGGGACCTAGCATTCATGCGGGTTTGCAGCGTTACGATTTAACAACGGCCATAGTTAAAGTCGTAAACAAAATTTCTCGATCTCGACTCGCCACTTTTTCGAGCTGCCATCGATCACGTGTTGATCGAACTGCTTTACCTGACCCTACGTGACATCAGCCTTAAATTACAGGTCTGCAATATATTGCTCTATGGTCTTACCAAGCTGGGCCGGCCATTCACAGCCTCTATGGCTAGCCTCGTTTTGAGCCGACCGTCCTTGATTTAGGACTCCAAAACAACAAAGTGGATCGTATACCACACCATTTGCCAATGGAATATTAAGAATCATTTCATGTCAGCTTGCTTGCGGTAAAGTATTTACCCTACTAAACACCTGTTGCAAAGTGCTACAGATGCCAAACACTGGGGCACATCGCTTGCATCCCAGCTCAGCAACTTTCATTCGCCAAGATAGACTCGATGCGCGTCGCAGCTGTTGATGACGATCCTGCCCAACTTGACCTTATCCACGCGGTGGTGGCTGCGATGGGCCACGACTGTCACGTCTTCGCCCAGGGTGAGGACTTTTTGCATGCGGTAGAGCGAGAAACCTTTGACCTTCTGATCATCGACTGGGAGCTGCCAGACATCGAAGGCACAGCGATTGTGCACAAGGTACGGACACATTTAACGTCGGCAATACCGATTTTGATGCTAACCAATCGCAGCGACGAACGCGATATCGTGACCGGACTGCAGTGCGGTGCCGACGACTACATTGTCAAATCCAAGCGCGTGGTGGAACTGCGTGCACGCATTGCTGCCCTGCTGCGCCGTGGCGGCCATATCCGCGCCACCGAAGAACTTAACTTTGACCGTTACCGCTTCCATACGACCCAACGGAACGTATATCTGGACGGCATCGCGGTGGTGTTGAAACACAAGGAATTCGACCTGGCGCTAACCATGTTTACCCACCTGGGCCAACTAGTGTCGCGCGGTTACCTAATCGAAGCGCTGTGGGGTAAGGGTGCCGATGTCACTTCCCGGTCACTCGACGTCTACTTTTCCCATGTCCGTAGCAAGCTGGCGTTACGAGCCGAAAACGGCTACCGGCTGACTTCTGTCTACAACCATGGCTACCGGCTGGAAAAAGTCCAGTCAACCACGCCAGACTATGGACCTACCGCGTTTCAACAATCCGAATGATCGCCCGATTTTTATCCCAGATTCTTTGCCACACACCTTGGATTCTTGCCCCGATTCTTCTGGGTTCCAGCGCTGCCGCTTTTTCGCAAAATATCGACTACACCTTGCAACCGGGTGAAAACCTGTATGTGGTAGCCCAGCGCTATCTCTACAAACCAGAGCAGTGGAAGCTGCTGCAACAATTGAACAAGGTGCACGACCCCTTACATCTGCGGCCGGGCACCGTACTGACAATCCCCGTACATCTATTGCGCCCCCAGCCGGCGAATGTACAAGTAGTGCATGTAGTCGGTGACGCCAGCGCTTCAACACCAGGTCAGCCCAAAGACCAAGCGCTGGTCATGGGCCAATATCTGCCACAGGGCAGCCAGTTGACGATCGGTGACAAGGGCTTCGTGACGCTGCGCCTGGCCGATGGTTCGACAATTCGGCTGCCAGCCAATACCCGTATTCAGCTGAATGAAATGCTCTATGCGCCGGCGTCTAAGGACATTCGATCGACGATCCAACTGGACCACGGCCGCGTGGAATCGAAGGTAACGCCATTGCCCTCAGCCAACAGCCGATTTGAGATCCGTACACCCCATGCCGTGGGTGGCGTGCGGGGCACCCGCTTCGGCGTGGCCCTGGATGACAAAGGCGCATTTATCAACGATGTGACCGAAGGCGCGGTACTGGTCCGCTCGGCTCAGTCTCCTGCGGTGCAAGCAATGGTGCATGCAGGTGAAGGTACCCGCTTAGGCACGGCAGATACCCAAGTCATCGTGGCGCCGCTGCTACCCGCACCTGATCTGTCGCAGTTGCCTGCCATCGCGGAAGATATTTCGTTTGTGGAGTTCGCCCTCCCCGCTCTCGGCGCCGCCTCGGCATACCAAGTACGGATCGCTACCGACACCGCGCTGGACCAGGTAATTCGGTTTGGTCAATTTACCCAGACGGACGTGCGCTTTGAAGGCCTGGACGATGGCACTTACCAATTGGCAGTGCGCCCGGTCGATGGACGAGGTGTCCTTGGCGTAGAGGCAAGTCGCTCTATACAGGTCAAGGCGCGCCCCGAGGCACCATTCCTGCGCCAACCGCAGCAGGGTAGCCAGTGGTTTTCGTCCAGCATCGAAATGCTGTGTACCGAAAACACCGGAATCACAGCCTACGATTTGCAAGTGGCACGCGATGCGGCATTCCGCAATCTGGTCGAAGATTTACACGACTTGCCCCAGTGTCGCCAGTTTGTAAGTGATCTCGTCCCCGGCACGTATTTCTGGCGTGTCGCATCGGTAAAAAACACTTCAGACGGCATACGCGACCGCGGGCCGTTCAGCAAACCGGTCAGCTTCAGGGTAGAAGCCCTGCCGCCCACACCGCAGGCACCTCGCGTGGCAGCCGACGGCCCTACAGCACTATCGATACATTGGGGTACGGCAATGACGGACGGCGTACGCTTTCATATACAGATCGCGCACGACTCCAACTTTGCCAACATACTGGACGACAGCGTGGTGGAAACATCCAATTTCAGCCATCCGCTGCCGCCGGCCGGCGTGTATTACGTCCGGGTGCAGCAACTGGACCGCGAGGGTCATGCCAGTGCATTTACCTCCACCCAGTCCTTCACCGTACCGGCACGCCTGATGACGTCAGGTAGCCAATCGGTGCTCAGCTCCGATGGAAATCCGGTGCGTCCAGGCAGTCATTAATGACCCAGCCACGCAGACAGGCAGCGTCGTATCTTGTTTAAATGGCGGCTCGGCAGGGTACTTTTACGGCAGGATAGCGGGTTGCATCCGCGCCGCTTGAGAAGGCGCCAGCGGGAATGGTTGCTGCTAGCCACAATGCTGCTGGCGGTTGTGGCCATGCTGGGCAGTTACAACGCGCTGGAACGATCGAATCTGGTGATTGCAGATCAGCTCATGCGCCTGGTGGATCGCCCGGTATCGGACGAGATTGTGCTGATTGCCATCGACGACAAAAGCCTGGCCGCCATCGGGCGCTGGCCATGGCGACGCGGCTTCCACGCGGCGCTGCTCGACCAACTCACACCAGCCCGCCCCAAAGCAGTCGGAATGGACTTGATCCTTACGGAGCAGGACCCGGTGTACGCCGCCGATGACGCAGTGCTTGCCGACGCAATGCGACGCAACGGCAAAGTCGTTCTGCCGCTGGCACTGCAGGACAACTATGGCGCCGGCAAGTACACACCGCTGCTTCCCGTGCCGGTGCTAGCCGCATCGGCCGCAGCCATAGGACATATTCAGCTACAGCTAGACGCAGATGGCATAGTCCGCACCGCCTATTTACGTGAGGGTGATGGTGCGCACTGGTGGAGCCATCTGGGCGTCGCCACTCTGGAAGCTGGCGGCTTCACTGCAGGCAATCGCGATACACCGTCTGTCCAAACGACCAATAGCACGCCACATCCATGGGTGCGCGACCACTTGATGCAAATTCCGTTCGTTGGAGCGCCAACGCATTTTCAGCAGGTGTCTTATGTGGATGTGCTGAAGGGCCAGGTTCCGCCGTCCACATTTACCGGTAAGTATGTGCTGGTCGGGGCCACATCGGCAGGCATGGGTGATGCATACGCCACCCCACGCTCCGGTAATGCCGAGCTTACCGCAGGTGTGGAAATTTCGGCGAATGTGATGAATGCGCTGCTAATGCAGCAGCGGGTGCAGCGGGCCACTGGCTGGCGCAACGCGGCGTTCTGCGTGGTACCAGTTGCATTGGGCTTACTGGCTATTCTGTGGCTGTCGCCCACCGCGTCCTTGCTTGCTAGCGCTACCCTCATCCTGTTGACGCTCGGCGCCAGCTGGCTGGCCATGCGCTACGCCGGTATCAGCTATGCGCCTACCGCCGCTCTCATAGGCCTGCTCGCCGCCTATCCCCTATGGATGTGGCGCAGACTAAGTGCAGCCACAGGGTATTTGCTACAAGAGTTTCGACGCATGGAAACGCGCCACGAATTTCCCCCAATGCAGCCCGCCAAGAGCCTGGGCGACCCACTGGAGCGCCATATCCATGCACTGCAGAACGCGTCGGCGCAATTGCGCAATCTGCACCGCTTCGTCAGTGACGTGCTCAGCCATTTGCCAGATGCCACCATCATTAGCGACTCGGCTGGCCAAGTGTTGATGGCGAACCAGGCCGCCGGCCAGTATTTCCAGCACCTGGGCATCCAGCAGGTTGCCAAACAAGCACTTGCGGATCTGCTGCGCGATGTCCATCTACAGGTGCCAGGCATTCCTGCGTTGCAAGACAACTCTCTGGCAAAGACGACGGACATTTGGACAATTGAATCAAAAGATATAGCAGGAAACGCTGTATTGGTGCGCTGCGTACCCTGTTTTGATACTGGTGGCATAGCAACCGGCTGGATCACCAGCCTGGTCGACATCAGCGCGATCCGCGCGGCTGAGCAGCAACGTGATGAAGCCTTACGCTTCATCTCGCACGATATGCGCTCCCCCCAATCGTCCATCCTGGCCTTGCTGGAACTTCAGCGCATGCAGCCCGCTACCGCGATCGGCCCCGACACACTACAACGCATCGAGCGCTATGCCCAGCGTACCTTGCATTTAGCCGAAGAATTCGTGCAGTTGGCCCATGCCAAGTCCAATGCCTATCGGATGCAGACAGTCGATCTATCCGAACTCTTAAACGAAGCAGTCGATGAAGTTTGGCCTCAAGCGCAAGCCCGTGGTATCCGCTTCAAGCTGCATCTCGCAGATCAGCCCGCCTGGTGCGAAGCCGACCGTGGGCTGCTGACCAGAGCCATCGGAAACCTGCTCTCCAACGCGGTGAAGTACGGCCCGGCACATAGCGAGGTTCACTGTAGCGTGCAAGAACTGCCAGGTCGCTGGCAGTTGGCAATTGCAGATGTCGGCCCCGGCCTTTCAACGGCGCAGCAAGAACTGCTGTTTCAGCACTTTGTGCGCCTGCAGCCGGACCGAAAATCGGCCCCCAAGGGCATTGGCCTGGGCCTGGTATTTGTACGCACTGTAGTGGAGCGGCTTGGCGGCCGCATCCAGCTGAGCAGTGCGCCAGGGCACGGCACCGTGCTGCAGTTCTCACTAGCAAAGAGCACCGAGTAAACCCAGCCTCCTCACCTAGCACACTGCTACTTTTTACGGCTCAGGCCTTCGATGCGGATGTCTACCCGACGATTGCTCAGCAAGCACTCCTTCAGCTCATCCTCGTGCGCAAACCGTTCGGTGCAATCGTCCACCGGCTGGGTATCTCCCTTGAAATCCGTCTGCACCCGCGCTGCCACCACACCGCGCGACAAAAGCAGATCGCGCACCGTCATGACGCGCTTTTGCGATAGCGTCTGGTTGTAGTCATGGTTGCCGGTGGAGTTCAACCGGTCGGCATGGCCCACCAACACCAGGTTTTGTACTTCCAGCGCATCTGTATTCAAACGCGCCAGCAATTGCTCAAGCGATGCCAGGCTGGCGGCACGGATATCGGTACGGCCAAACCGGTCAAACTCGAACACAACCTGGGCCGACAGCCTGACCATTTCGGGTGCGACCACCGGTGCCGGCGGCACAGGAGCCGACACCAGCTGCGGCGCAGGCGTGGGGCAGGACGCAGCCAACGCATCGGCATCCGCCAAATCGTCTTCGGCTATCTGCACATAGGGCTTTGCATGCCGCCATTGCTGCTGGTTCAGTTCATTGCCGGCATGCACCAACTCCACTTCCGAACAGGCCACCCTTTGCTGCGCACAGGCAAACCCGGCATGCCCGTGCAATGCGCCGGCCCGCTCCCACAGGTCGGGACGGATACGCGCAGCACCGTTGACCAACGGTGTGTCGTTCGAGATCGGGTTCTGCTTGCCTTCCAGCGCAACGATGAGTTTGGCGGATTCGTTCAATGACTCCTGCACAAACGCACTGCGGTCGTTACGGGTGTATTCGTGGAAGGACACATCCAGCCAGCATTGCGCCTTCGACAAGTAATAGTTGCGCACCGGCACACCCGTTTCGTTGATGGCATGGATACGTTCCTGCATTTGGGCATATACCGCATGGTCGGCACGTTGGGCTTCATCGGTGATGTGGTCATTCGCTGGCGTCAAGACGGTTTGCGCATTCGAATCCAACCCGGTCAGGGAGCCAACGCATACCAGCAGAGCGCTCGCCACTGCACGCAGTCTCAGGTGAGAAAAGTAGGAATGGTTCATGGTGTTCATTCGATTGATCATGGAATACCTATCGGTCCAGGGTGGAATTGACGTTGCGATTGCCGCCAGCAAACAGGTCTTCATCGAACTTGAAGCGCAGGCGTATATAAAAGCCGCTGCGGGTGTATTCGTAGCCAACCAGATCGCGGTCCGCAGAAAAACCAGACTTGTTGTAGCCCACGGAAAGCCACAGGTTTTGCTTCAGCAGATAGCCCGCCTCCACACCAAAGGCCCATTGCTTGGCCTGGTTTTGGCCGAACTGCACCGCACTCATCACGCCCAGGTCCCATTTTTCCGTCACGTCATACACAAGGCGACCCGAAAGCAACTGCGCACGGAAAGAGTCCTGCACCCCGTTTTCCAGGTTGTCATGCTGCCACTTTGCAGCAACACGGCCGGTCATCCACCAAGGGCGGCTGGGATGGTAGTCCGCGTGGGCCGACACGATATGGGCCCGGGTCGCCAAGGGGCCAACAGTGGCATCACTCGCGTCCCGCTCGGTTTTAAGTTCGTACTTCGCCAGTGCATTGACCTTATTTGTATCGGTCTCGCGGTAGGCTACGCCGATCTGCGCCCGGTTTTGCAGCACGCTGCCACGGGCGTCGTAACGGGTCGCAAGCAGGTAGTCACGCGCCAGCAGTGTCCAGTCACGGTCCAGCTTGCGCGCCGCCATACCCTGCCACAACGTCGTATTGAATGCCTCGTTACTGGCCGTGCTTTCAATGTCACCGGAATGGCGATATTCAATGCGGGTAGATCCGCGCCACAAAGGATTGGCGGTGTAGTCCACGCCCGCAGACACTGCATAAGCATCGGCCGCATCACCGGAGAGCACCTGGATACGCTCGAACGCCGTGCTCAGACGAATGCCTGGCGCAAAGTCCCAGGCATTGCGCACCCCGGAAGCCATTTGCACATCCTGGCCACTGAGGGCATCGCGCAGTCGGTATTCGCTGAACAGCTGTGTGTCGCGGATATAGCTGGAGTTCACCCCAAAGACAAAGGCATTTGCCTTGCGCTCCTCGGTAGTAATACTGTCCACGCCAGACAAGCCGGTCTGGTGCTCATAGCGACCGTAGAGCCGGGTACGCTCAGCAATCTGGTAGTCGCCGCCCAAGGCAAAACGCCTGCGCGCGTCGCCGCTCACGTCATGCTCCACCTCCCCGCCCAGCGTGAACTTGTCGCTGGCCCGGTAGCCCAGACCGGCGCGCACGGTTTGGCTGTTCAGCCCGGTCGTCTGGTCGGCCGCCGTGCCGGCCAGCGAGGTGCCCGAACTGATCACCACCAGGCCGCTGACAGGGTCAATGACCTGGTTGCCAAAACCTACGGCACTGCCTCCCGAGCCCGTGGCGATGCTGCTGGTCAGGCCGGCTGTGGAACTGAAAGGCGTCGAATACAAAGCCGTTACACTGCCTGCTGACTGGTGCATAGAACGCAGGCCCACGTCGGCTGTGAGCCGTTCGCTGAGCTTGAAAGAGGCCCCGGCCTGGATCGAACTGCTGTCCGACGCGCCCGGGTTAAGGTCCTCGCTGCGCTGTCCCTGCACATAAAGCTTGGTGGTGTCCGTCAGCTTGTAGGCGCCATACACATTGGCCTCACCACGGCCTCCCGTCAACGGTGCGGCCAGGTTGTTGAATGTGGTGTCACTGCGACCGACGAACACCCGTGCCGTCGTGCGCTCCGCTTCATGGGCCATTTCAATCCGCCAGGCATTGCCTGACACATCGCCGGTCTTGCCCGCCATGCCGGGCAGCACGGAAACGTTGGTGGCATTGGTGTTGACCTCGGTGGTGGTCCGCGCAACTTCAGCCACCAGCATCGTATGCTCATCGATACGCCAGCCCAGGTTAGCGCTGCTCATGGCCTGAGAAGCCAACGGATTGCTGTCACGCATGACCGAGCCGCCGATCTCGACCGAATCGGTCAGATGCATTTGCCCGTCGGCCCCCATCACCCAGAAGGTGTCGCCGCCCTGGTCCACCTCGTAGGTTACGCGCAGAGAAACCGGGTTCAGATTCGCATCCGCCGATGGCAAAAATGTGTTGAGCAGAATCCGTCCGCTGAAGGGCTCAAATGTGTAGTCGGCCAGCCGCGCCAACGCCGTAGTGCTCAGAATGCGCGAGGGCTGTTCGCGATCCCGCACCACGATTTCAACCTTCTCGCTGCCTTCGAGCACGGCACTGTTTCGCAGCCCGTAAGGGCCACTGCCCTGGCTGGAAAACTCCTCAACCACCTGCCGCAGAGAGTCGCGGAAGGCAAACACATTTCCGACCAGACCGCCATCCTCGTGGTGGTATCGAACGCCTGTCGCGCTGCGGTTGTAGTTGCCCAGGCTGCGCTGCGCCAGCGTAGCCACGTTTCCGCCACCGCTGCGTTGGCTGAAGCCGTCGCCTGTGGCGAAATTACCCCACAGCAGATAGCTCTTGTCCTTGTCAACCCGCACGTAAAGACGGCTGTCCGACAATGCATCCGTCCCCCGTAGCGAGGAGTCGCCATACACCGGATAGAACTCTTCCGTCTGGATGTCACGCAGCAGCCGCGCCCGCGTGACCTTGTCCGAGTCGTAGGCCGCAGTCAGAAGGTATTTACCCTGGATCGTGCCGCGCAGAAAAAATGCGCTACGCGCCTCCAGATTCGCTTTGCCGTTATTGAATTCCCGACCCCAGGCGCGAATTTCCCGGTCGAACGCATCCTCATGCTCGGGACGCACCAGCAAACTGTGTTCCTTGCGTCCGAAATTGATGATGCCCTCCAGCAAACCTGCCGCAACCATCTCGCGCATCTCCGGCACGAAACTGACGACGCCAGAAACTTCCTGTGCACCCACGGTGATGCGCAACTGCACGTCCTGGGGCGCCATCGGCGCCAGCAGCGAGAACATAGCCACGCCATCGCTGACCCTGACCTGAACGCCTGGTGTCACCCGGTCGGCATCACGTGCCAGCGGGCCGGCCTCGTCAGTGCGTGCACCTGGCAGCAGAATACGGCCACCGCTGTGCTCGATGGTGGCCCAGACCGGCGTTGCCAGCGGCTTTCCGTCGGCACCCAGCACGCGGATGGTCACCGGTACGGCCGTCTGCCCGTCGGCGGGCACAGCATTGCGTGCCACCTCAACGACCACGCGCTGCGCAGCCTGGTTGACCTTGTAATCCACTTCGCCCACAGTGCCTGGGAAAACCGTCGATGTCTGCCCTGGTACAGGCTGCCCAGGGGTCGATAACGGATACAGCGGTTGAGCCACACCGGTGACCGAACTGCGTTCAACAGCAGTCAAAGGCGCGAAACGTACATCCTCGGACTGTGCCCAGGTAGTTGGCGCCAGAATGGCACCGATCAGCAGCGCCACAGCACTGCGTTGGGGCAGGCGATTAACGTGCATCGCTGGCTCCTTCACGCGGTTGGACGATGGGTTGGTTGGCGCTGTCGGTAGCCTGTTTGGGCATACGGACGGGCTTGCTCTCGAATCGCAATGCGGGTCCTTTCTGTTTTTCGGTTTCCACCGACCGGATTTCTCCCTGGGCTCGTCGGGCCTTGACTTGCTCCAATACTGGGTTGGCGCAACTGCCCTCAATGAAGTCGGCGCGATGCAGCTCTCCGTTCTTCAGGTCGATGAAGAGACTGTTGCCATCACCCAGATTTCGGTTGCTGGAAGTCGTCAGGCGCGAACCGGTGGGCAAGGTGCGTTGATCGACCTTGAGCACATGGCTGTTGGGCGTGATGCCGCATTGGCTGTATTTGCCTTCGCTGTCGCTGACCAGGTACTGCCCCGACTCGAAGTACAGGCGCACACCGGGAATCCCCAGCTCTTCCGGGTCCTGAATATGGTTTCCGTTGCAATCCACGAAAATCTTGCCCAGGACACAGGCTTCGTCGGTGAACACTCCACCGGTCACCTGCACTTGGTGCGATCCCTCGTTCGACTCGATGCTGCCAGTCACCGGCTGCAGGGCCGCCGTCAGGCACCCCGCGGGCGTTGCGCAGCCGTAGGCCCGCGCAAAGTTGATTCCTGTGCCCTGCATGCTGCCTACACCGATGCGCACCCGGTAGGTCAGCGTCGTGCTCTGGTTCAGAGTGAGACCCCCAACGGTGAAGCCAAGGATCGGCCCCAAACCACCGGCAGGATCAGGAGCGGCCAAGCCGTTCACCCGTGCCGTTCCGCGGATGTAGGTGAAACCCGAAGGCAGCCGATCGCGGACCGTGACTTGTGGCAATGACGAACCAGACGTGCGGCGCACGATGATGGTGTAGAGCACCGTATCCCCCACCTCCGCCACACGACGGCTACCGGTCTTGGACAACACGAAGCCGGCCGCATTCATCGGGTCTACCGGGATGTGGTTGTTCACCACATTGGCGGAGCTGCCCGGCGACGCTGGATTCAAGTTGAAGCTGAAGTAATACTGCGTCGTAGCAGAACCCGCCGACAGCCCGCTTGAGCTTGAAGCGCACGCACCTGGCGTCGTCAGAGGATTCCCCGCCGCAGCCGTGGGAGGTGCATTGCTGTTCTGCACCACAGCCGGATCGGGTGGCCCGGCCGATACGGCCAGGGTGGCGGTACACGCGGGAATCAATGTGGAGGCTCCCGGTGCATAACCTGCAGGCGCAGTCACGCTCAAGGTGTAGACCCCTGCTGGCGCGGTGGACAACAGCAGGAACTGGTAGGCCCCTTCGGCGCCCGTGGTCTGCGTAAGTGCTCCACCCAGGATCTGGGATGCATCGAAGCCTGCAGGGCCGGACAAGGTCACCACCGCACCCTGCACCGGCAGCCGCGTCACCGCGTCATAAATCACACCTGCAGGGTCGAGAGGCAGACTTTGCTGCAGGATGTTGTCACCCGGCGAAAGGTTGATGTTCTGCAGCACCCCTTGGGTGTTGTCTGCACCGCCAGGATTGCCCGAGCCGACCACGCCTGCCGTATAGGACTGGCCACTCTCGTTGGGTACCGGCTTGCCGTAGAAACTGCCGGTGCCGGGCTCCCGGAAGCGCACTTCATAACCCGCGCCAGGTGCCAGCGAAGTAAAGGTGTAGGCGCCACTGAGGTCGGTCTGCGTGCTAGCAACCAGCACGCCGTTGTTCAGCAACTCCACCGTCCAGCCGGAGACCGTCTTCTCGCTCGCGTCCTTGACACGGTCGTGGTTGGCATCGCGCCACACACTTCCGCTGACGCTAGCTGCGGAGACCAACACCACTGAATCGCTGGCGCTGTTATTGCCATCAAAGCCGGCCGGCTCACCGCCGCCAGATACCAGAGCGGTATTGGTCAGGACCTGGCCGTTCAGGCCGTTGGCCACTGCCACGCGCACGATGATGGGGTTGCCACTGGCGCCCGCTGCAATCGAAGACGTGCTGGTGCAAGTGACCACGCTCGCACCAACGCCGCCGCTACAGGTCCAGCCAGAGCCACTGGCCAAAGCGGCCACCGTCATACCTGTGGGCAAGGTGTCCACCACCGTCACCGTTCCACTGGTCGCCACCGTGCCGATATTGCGCGGCGTGAGCGTGAAATAGCCCGAACTCCCGCCGGAGGCGAAGTTCGATGGCGCATGCGTCTTTGCCAGCGCGAGGTCTGGTGCCGCCCCCGGGATTTCCGCAAAATTGTTCTCCGCGGACACCGTGTTCGTGCCAGACAAAACAATGCCGGTGATCCGACTGCTGCCGGTCGTCGGATTGCTGGCAACCCCGCCGGTGGAGCCCGCCGTCGCGATGCCATTGCTCGTTCCGACGGGCTGTGCCGGTTGTGTCAGCGTGTAGTTGGCTCCTTCCGGCACGGCGGAAAAGCTGTAGCTGCCGTCTGCCGCGGTGGTGGTCGTCAGGTTGACCGCGTTGCCGTTGATGTCGGTCCCCGTCAATGCCACCGTCTGGCCGCTGATGCCATGGTCAGGTGGACTGTTTAACACGCCGTTGTTGTTGTAGTCGAGGAACACCCGGCCCGACACGCTGCGGCCATTGGGAATCTCCGCGAAGTTGTTGACGACCGACTGCGTATTCGGTGGCAACACGATGCTGCTGATCACGCTGGGCAGCACCGCCACAGAAGACGGCGTTCCGGCCGTGCCACCGTTAGATACGCTGCCAGCCAAGGTCAAGCCGTTGGAAGTGCCCGCAGGTTGTGCAGGTTCGCGCACGCTGTAGGTACCGGGCAGCAGATTGCCGAAGCTGTAGCCTCCATCTGCCGCAGTCGTGGTCGTGGCCACCACGGCATTCGAGCTGTTGAGCAGCTCAATCACCACACCGCTCAACGGTGCATCCGCACCATTGCGGATACCGTTGTTGTTGATATCCAGGAATACCGAACCCGCGATAACGGACGGAACGATCTCGGCAAAGTTGTTCTGCGTAGAACCCGTGATTTGACCGCCAGCACCGTCGCCATTGAGCACGATGCCCACGATCTGACTGGTAGTGGCGCTCGAGTTCGAGGCGGTGCCTGTCGCGCCGGTGCTGCCGCTGGTCGACACCAGAGACCCCGCCGTGGTGATGCCGTTGACGGTAGCACTAGGTTGCACCAGTTCGCACACCGAATACGTCGCCGCAGGAAGGCCGGCAAACACATAGTTGCCCAGTGCGTCGGTAGCCACCGGATTCGTCAATCCGGACTGGGTCACCAATGCGCCAGCGCAGGAGTTTCCGGTACGCAGCTCGACGCTGACTCCAGCGATCGGTGTATCAACCGCAGTTTCGAACGTACCGTTCGGCACCAGGTTGTTGTCCCGAAACACACGGCCCGAGATAAAGCCCTGCGTACTGACAGAAAGAGGTGCGTTCGCCGCCTGCTGGTTGTTGCCCAGGTTGGTCTGCAATGCACCGGCCGCAATACTGTTGACATGCGTCCCCGCCGTGGCTGCGGTGACCTGCACGCTGATGCTGCAACCGCCAGCGGGAATTGAGGCACCGCTGGCGTAGGTAACTGTTGCCGAAGCTGCGACAGCGGTCACCGTGCCAGGGCAACTCGTCTGCATGCCGGGTGTCGCGGCAACCAATACCGGCCCTGGCGCGGTAGGCAGGGTATCCACCAGCGCGGCACTCAATGTCACCGCGCCCGGATTGTCGTTGCCCAGGAAGATCGTCAGCGTAGACGTGCCGTTGGGTGGAATGACCGGTGGCGCAAACTGCTTGGACACCACCGGTGGTGTCGAGACCTGCAAACGGGCACTGGTCGGCTCTTCGTTGCTGACGCCTTCAAATGTCGTAATTGCACCCGACGCAATCGTGTTGGTGTAAGTGCCCGCAATATTGCTGAGCACGTCCACCACAACGTTGCAGGACGCATTCGCGGCCAAGGTCGCACCTGTGAGGCGCACCGAGGTGCCGGATGCACTGGCTTGTACCACGCCGTTGCTGCAGGTAGTTGAGGTGTTCGGTGTAGTCGCCACCACCAGGCCGGACGGCAGGCTGTCGGTGAATGAAGCTGCCGTCAGCGTCGTCGCATTCGGATTGGTAATGCGGATGATCAACGTAGACGAGATGCCAGCCGCGCTGGTGGCGCTGCCGGTGGTAAAGCCTACTGGATTGCCCGCATCCAGGGTCTGGCCGGCAATCGCCTTGTGCACGACCAGCGGGGCCTTCGCACGCAGCACATCGCTGGCAGGCTGCGAGTTACTCACCCCCACCCCGCCGGACGATGCGGAGATTGCACCGGCGGGAATGGTGTTGGTGTAGTCGCCCTGGGCTGACACGAGCACATCCACTTCGGCATAACAGCTGCTGGATACCGACCCGTTGGCGGCGCCCAGATTGCCACCAGCCACCTGGACCTGCCCTATGGTGGGGGCACTGACGGTGGCTCCGGTGCAAGTCGTGACCGGATTGAAGCCGCTGGGCACGGTGACCCCGGACGGCAGGTTATCGACCACAGAAAGATTCGATACCGGCTGTGCCGTAGCGTTGAAAAACGTGATGCGCAGGCGCGACCGGTTACCGGGCTGAACCACCTTAGGGGTGAACTGCTTGGTCAGGCCGAGATTGCTTTGCGTCGTCAGGCTGGTGGTGGCCTGGCCGCTGTTGCTCAAGCCCTGGTCGGTTGCAATCGATGCCGCGGGGATGAAGTTCGTCAATCCACCGACAGCCACCGAAGTCACGTTGACCACCACCGTGCAGGCTGTGTTCGCGACCATTGCTGCGCCGGACAGCGAGACGAACTGCGCGCCCGCCACTGCGGTCACCTCGCCCGACGGGCAAGTGGTAACACTGGCCGGATTGGCCGCAATCACCATGCCGTTGGAGGCCGCAGCGGCCGTGCCGTTCGCGGTGAAGTAATCGGTGAAATGCAGACCAGTGACGTTCTGCGTCCCATTGTTCACGGTGATCGTCAACTGGCTCACCTGCCCTGGAAACGTCAGTGTGCTGGGATTGGTTGCCTTGGCCACCGTCAGACCCGAAGGCGCATTAAATGCCAGGGTGGCACTCACCGCCGTCTGGTTGAAAACGCCGCCCGCGGCACTGATGTTGCCCACCGGAATGCTGTTGACCCAGTTCGCGCTGCCGGTTGCTACTACATCGAATACCAAATCGCAGCTGCCGCCACCGGCAATCGATGCCCCGGTGAGGCTGATACTGGAAGCGCCTGGTGTTGCGCTCACAGCGGTGCTGCCTGCGCAAGTGGTGTAGGCATTGGGTACCGGCGCGAGCAGCATGCCCGCAGGCAGCGGATCGGTAGCGGCCACCTGCGTGAGTGCAACAGCACCGTTGTTGATCAGCCGCAGAGTAACCCGGGAGCTGCCGCCCGAAGATACCGATGTGGGAGAAAAACTTTTACTCGCCGCCAGTGACGAGGTATAGACCAGCGTCGCCGTGTTCGAGTTCACCGGCGTAAGCGTGTGCGTCAGGCCGCTCCCATATGTTTCCGTGCCTGTCACCGTGGCAATGTTATTAAAGGTACCTGCCGGCCCGACCACATCGAATTGCACCGCACACGACCCCACTGCGCCAATACCGTTGGACGCGCGCGCCGGAACCGTCGCTCCATTTATCGAGAAGGATGTAGCATTCGGCGTAGCTGTCAGCACCGGGTTGCCCAGGCAGGTAGTCGCTGCGTTGGCCGGATTGGCAATGCGCATCTGCCCGCCGCCGCTCACTGCCAAGGGCAGGTTGTCACCCAGGGTCACATTGGTCAGCGGGTTTGCCGACAAGTTGTCCAGACGGATGGTCACCCGTGATACCGCACCTTCCGATAGCGGGCCTGCGGGGCTGAAACTCTTGTTGGCCGACAGCACTGCGCCGGCATTGATGTTGCCCGAGGCACTGGTTGCGTTGCCATAACAGACCTGCGGCGCAGAGCCGTAGCAGACGGAGCCCGCGCTCAAGGTATTGTCAAAATTCGCGTTTGCCGACGCGCTACTTGACGCCATGGCCCAGAAGGTGATGGTGCAGGTACCAGGGCTGCTAACACTGGCGCGCGCCGGAACTGTGATCGTGCCGAAGGTGATCGCGCTGGCGCCCACCGAGGCGCCATTGGTCACGCTGACTCCGCAACCGCTGGGGGTGTAGTCGAAGCCGCCGATGTTGCCCGTCAGAAAGGTCTGGCCCTGCTGCAAAGTATCGGGAAACCCCAAATCAGTAATCGCCGAGGCGGACCAGTTCTGAACCGTGACCTGGTACCGCACCGGATTACCTGGCTCCGGATTGTTCGGCGCAACCGTTTTGTTGACGTTCAGGTTTTGGAAAACTGTCACCGTTGAGGATGCGGGCTGGCTCACAATGGCGGAATTGCCCACGTCCACGGCTCCTGCCACGAGGGAGTTGGTGTAGGCCCTGGGGGTATTGGCCGTTTGTACAGTTCCGGTGAAGTCCACCGTGATCGCGCAACTGCTCCCAGCGGGAATAGAGCCACCCGTCAAGGAAACGCCGGTACTATTGGTTGTGGCTGCCAACGTACCGCCGCAGGTGGTGGCCTGTCCCGTTACTTTCAAACCATAGACATTCAGATTTCCTGCCGTGGTGCCGTCAATCGGGTCGTCCACAAAGCTGCTGATGGCTAACGGGCTGCTGCTGCTATTACCCAGGGTGATGGTGAACCGCCCTGTGCCGCCGCTCGCCAAGGAACTGGCGTCGACCGTCTTGCTCACTTGCAAGGGCGATCTGACGGTGATGTTCGCCGTCGCATTTGCCGCCGCCGGTATTCCTAGATCATTCGTGAACTGCGTGCTGCGGTTGATGGTGTTGGTCTGCGTTGTGCTGTAGTTGCCATTGGTCTGCGCAGCCTGCACATTCACAGTGAACGTACAACTGCCGCTGACACCGCCCGAGCTGGCAGGCAAGGTTCCCGATGCGGAGAAATTGTTGTCACCCGCGCTGGCACTTACCACCGGCGCGGCGCCGGCGTTGTTGCAGCTGGCGGTTACACCCGTTGGCGAAGCCACCTGGATCACCGACGATCCGCCAAGCTGGGGGAAAAGGTCAGTCACGTGAAAATTCGTGATGGCCACGGGGTTGGTGTTGGTTAAAGTCACGCTAAGCGACGTGGCCGCGCCACCAAGCACCACCGTGCCCGTACCGAAAGCTTTGGACAGGCCTGGCTGCGCAAGCGCAATCACGTTCACGCTTTGCTGAACCGCACCCACGTTTTGCACCGGCGTGCCATCATCGCCAGTCACCGCGCCATCCGAGATGGAATAGGAATAGGCTGCAGCGTTGCCGGTAGAAGTTCCCGCCGTAACAGGAATCACGATGGCGCAGAAGCCATCCACCGACCCGGATCTTGGCGGGATCACACCGCCGCTCAGGCTGATGCTCTGCCCCGTGGCCGTCAACACGCCGGATCCCGCGGAAGTGCTCGGGCCCGAAGGGTCCGTGCAGGTATAACTTGCAACCCCGGCGACGCTCAGACCATCGGGTAAGGTACCCGGCAGCAGATTACTGAAACCAACATTGCTGATGGACGCCGAAATATTGTTGTTCGACAGCGTGATCTGCAGGCGCGTCGTCTGGCCGGGATAGATCTGTGTCGGATCACCCGCCACCAGGGTCACCGAGGCGCCCAGGGCAGCAAAAGCCGTGTTCACAAAAGCCAAGGACAGCAGGGCCAAACACAGCGCACGCGCTCCGCGCAGCGCAGCAACCAATAACCCTGTGCGATCTCCCGATCGTCGCCCCAGATATGTCGATAAGCGCTCTAGCTGCGCCCATTTTTCCCTGCAAACCGCCTCGGTCCAGGCCCCCCGGTATGTACTCCCCACGGCGCAATCCTTGAATAGTTGGAACTGCCGGGGAGTCTATTTTTTGGAGGGTTACATCTACAACACAATTAACAAAGCATTAATAAATCTTCATAAAACAGGAGTTCTTGCGTCAGCCTCGGTTTACCTTCCGATTGTTCCAGCCGGGACTTGCCCGTCACAACCTGGGTTGTTCCGCTTAAATCTTAAATATATGGGCGAATTCAAGTACGAAGTGCAACGCAGAGAAAGAGGGGTAGGTCAAGAGTGAATAGGATGCACTGTTGTAACCGGCATCCAAGGGCTGCGACCATGATGGCTTGCTGAAGCCTATCGCCAAAGCCCGCTTACGGAACGTGTCGTCGATATAAAGCTATGGGCCGGTCAAGGTTTTCTGCGGCTGCCCGTATTTGGACCGAAGCATCAAGATGCTGCGAATACCTTCACGGTCAAGATCGAGGTTTCTGTAGAAACCAGTGCAGCAGAACGCGGCACTGGTGGCACAGACGGCTGCGACTTCCAGCTGTACCTATGAGAGACGCACTCTGTGTGAAATCCTGGAACTTCTCCGGCCGGAGAAGCAATCCTTCACATCCTGACCAAGCTTTTTCTAGATCCACGCGCAGATAACTACAGTCACCAAGAGTGAGCCAACCACTGCGGCTCCCCCAAGCTCCGCACGGCCGCAGAAAACCTGCGATGCCGCGCACGAAACGACTCATAGCCATGTGGGGCTTTACGGGCCGCCGCATGGGCGGACAGTAGATGTAGGCGTCAACGATCTGAATGAACTGCTCAATGGTTGTCGCCTGCCAGTCCCGAGGGTAGAACAGCTCCGTCTTCAGCCGCCCGAAGAAACCCTCACAGACCGCATTGTCCGGCCAACAGCTCCGTGCAGCAGCACCTCGATGCAATCACTCTTACTCCTAGCAGCCCAACTCACTGACCTGCTGGACACCGGTCCGATGCACACCTGTGTGTCCGTCGTCTTGGCTGAAGCCCCATTGGGGCGCTCCCGAGTTACTTGACCAAGTGCTGCCACATGCGCAGCATGAAGCTTGCGCGCTCCACATCCGCCTGCGCGACCAACGGTGTCTCGCCAATCGGCTTTCCGTTCGATTCTGCGATCACCTTGCCGATCACGGCACCCTTGGCGACCGGCGCCTCCAGGTCGGGCTTTACCTGCACCGAGGTCTGCAATTTTTGACCGCGCGGGACGGTCAACGTCCATGGCGATCCCAGGCCTGCGGCGACTGTGTCGGCCTTGCCAAACCTGAGCTTGGCATTAGTGACCACGGCGTTCGGCTGAATGGGGGTGGCCTTCTCGAAGTGGCTGAATCCCCAGCCCAGCAGCGTGCGGGTCTCATCGGCACGCGCCTTTGCGCTGTTGGTGTTGAGGATGACCGTGATGAGGCGCATATCGTTGCGCTTGCTTGAGGTGACCAGGCAGTAGCCGGCTTCCTCGGTGTGGCCCGTCTTCAGTCCATCCACAGTGGGGTCGGTGTAGAGCAAGGCGTTGCGGTTGCCTTGCTTGATGCCGTTGTACTTGAACTCGCGTTCGGCGTAAATCGGGTAGTAATCGGCGCTGTCGCGGATGATTGCACGCGCGAGGATGGCGAGATCGCGGGCAGACGACTTGTGCGCCGGGTCGGGCAGGCCTGTGGGGTTCACAAAATTCGTGTTCGCCATCCCAAGGCGCTTGGCTTCGGCATTCATAAGTTTGGCGAAGCCCTCTTCGGAGCCCGCCATGTGTTCGGCGATCGCCTTGGAGGCATCGTTACCCGACTGTATAACGATGCCACGCAGGATGTCCATCACCGTGGCCTGGCTGTTCAGCGGCAGGTACATGCACGACTCGGTGCTCGAGCCCCGGCACCAGGCGTTCTCGCTGACCGAAACGAGCTCGTCCTTTTTGAGTTTGCCTGAGCGAAGGGCCTGCTCAACCAGGAAGCTGGTCATCATCTTGGTCAGTGACGCTGGTGGCAACGGTTCGTCGGGGTTGGCTGAGGCAAGTACCTCTCCGGAGTCGAAGTCCATCAGCAGCCATGCCTTGGCGGGGATGGCCGGCGCGCCACCGGCCACGACGGATTGCCCGGCCAACGGCGCTGGGGCTGGCACTTCGTCTGCGGACTTTTTGTGCGCAGCAAGCTTGGCTGCTGGGCGATCAGTTGCAAAAGTCGCCAAGCTGGGTACCAGGGTACCTGCGGCTATGGCGAATACAAGAGGCAGGAGGGCAGATTTCGTGGATTGCATGGGATTTATGGTCGTGATCGTTCATTGTGGCGGAGCGTACCCCGCTTTCTTGCATGGGGGAGATTTTCGTCGGCGGAACCTGCTAGTTGGCCTGCCAGACACGTACGATGTGCGGCTTCAGCTCTGCATCGCGCTTGGCGCACCGGCTCAGCAGCGTGGCATCCAGCTGCTGCGCTGCGTATCGCCAGTAGCCGGATGGGGCGACCTGCAAGATCCTGCAAATCTTGGGAGCCATGGATTCAATGGTGACCCACTGCGATAGATATTCGCCCCCAGCCCAATCGATCGTCGCGGCTTATCCTCGTCCTTCCAACGCACATACCCATCCAGCTGGAAATTGCGAACAAAACCGGGGGCAGTGGTTCAGATCCCCTTGGCGCGCGTCAACGCTTCGACAAACGACGCCAAGCAAGCTGTATTTGTCAGAGTCGACCATTTCGCCCCCACTATTTCACACTGAAAGTCTCGGGTGGCACGTCCCAACCCAAGCGCCTCACAGTCTCCAGTATGACCCACACGGACTGTTCCGCCGTGCACCAATGCTTGTGCAGCAACCCTTGGAATGCCGCCGCCATAACCTGTGCATGGTTGTCCTGGAAGCAGGCAATTTGCGTGTGCAGTACGCGCCCATCTAATCGACCAAGTCATCGCACATTTGGAGTATTTCAAGTACCTCTGCTGGCGAAGTGCCCAGGACATAGTACTTGCCGTCTTCCTCCACCAAATCCATCTTTGGCTGTGCACCGGCCAAGCCCGAGGGCGTAGCGTGGATGGGAAAGTCGTCTGGCACACCGGGGTAGTGAGAGCGATCGATGGATATAGCACGAGACTCCTGCAAATACATCCAGCGTAGCGTTCACTCGCATTGGAATCAAGGTCGTTTCTGTCCCAGGCATAGGGCAAGATTGCGTCCATCAACGGCCATGGGCGAATCCGTGCCGCTGGCCTCGAACAGGTGCTCCTATGCGTTACCCCTAAAATATTTTCACGGCCCAACCGGGTCGGTGTCCTCCAACAACCAGTGAAATCACATGGCAACCACCAAAAAAGCGCCCGCCAAGACCGCGGCACCTGTCAAGAAAACCACCGCAACCAAGAAGACCGTGCCGGCAAAAGCGGTTACCGCCAAAGCCGCCGCCGAACCAGTCAAGGCCAAGCCTTTCAAAGACAAGCTGAACAAAACCCAGCTGACCGCGCACCTGGCGGCAGTATCTGGTGTGGAACCCAAAGGCGTACGTGCCGTGCTGGCCGCTTTGGAAGCGACGATGCTGGCATCGCTGCACAAGAAGGGCGCTGGAGAATTCGCCATTCCCGGCCTGGTACGTGTAGCGGCCATCCAGGTGCCGGCCAAGAAGGCCCGCAAGGGTATCAATCCTTTCACTAAGGAAGAACAGGTGTTCAAAGCCAAGCCTGCCACGGTGAAACTGCGCGCGACTTTCTTCAAGAAGCTCAAGGACGCAGCGATTTAAACCTACTGCCCCTACTGCCCTTGCCGCATGGCCAGCGGCATAGGCGGCAGGGAACTCGCCCCACGCAAAGGACGCCTTGAGCGTCCTTTCTCTTATGCTTCAACGTTCCCCTTTTGGAAACCCTATGACAAAGACTCTGCTTAGCATCCACAAGAAAATTGAGAGTCTGCAAAAAGAAGCCGCGCTCATCCGGACGAGGGAAGTCGGAGGTGTGATCGAGCGGATCAAGGTTGCCATAGATTTCTATGGACTCACCGCAGAGGACCTCTTTGGGAACGCTACCGCGAAGGGTAAGCGCAAGAGCAAAGGGCCACGGACGCGTCCGCCCGTACACCTGTGAATCCATCTGTTGCCCATGCCGAAATCATCGCCACTTTCAAGCGGGCGGAGGCAGATGCCGCTCACAAATTCGGATTGATCAAAGCAGCTGCGAAAAAGGGGCCCAAGGCCATCGAAGCTGCCGTCGACGCAGCGACAAAAGCAGCAAAACGCAGGGACTCTTACGCAAAGAAGCTGGATGCCTTGGGTGTGAGTCTCAAGGATTGATGAGTATTCCGCCTATTTCCCTGCACCGGTCCTTGGCGACTTCCCCCAACTGGACCCAACCCGAAGGGCAGGTGCTGGCCCTACAGCATCAGGCGCAGGCGGCCAATGCTGCCGCACGGGTGGAGTCGGGCCTATCGCTGGAGAAGATTCGCTTTCGCTACGCGGTCAGTGGCAGCAACCCGCCGTGAAAGCCGCTACCCCACCAAGCGCCGGAATGACGCCCGATAGTCAATCGACTCCAGATGCAGCCTATCCGCCAGCCGCCACATTCAGGATGTAGAACGTGGGTTCCTCACTGAATACAAGCGTCGCAAAAAAGGGGCCAGTAGCCCCTTTTTTTGCAAGCCCTCGACGAACTGTATTTTCCCGTATATAAATACCTCTATCGCTTATGGAATATGCAGTTTGTGCTATTGTTCTGTGCAATTAAAGTCGTAAACGGCCACCCAGCATCCACGCGGGTTTACGGCGTTACGATTTCACAACAGTTGAATTTAAAGTCATAAACAAGTCCAATATTTCTACCGCCGTCCAACTTTTCAGCCTTAAGTCGGCGGCAGCAGCATCGCTCCCCTTGCTGGATGAGTGCATCCAGAACATCAGTACTACTTACCTCGCGGCGTTGACTTTGAAAACCCGAGTTTCTCCATAGCTTCATGGGTTTCAAGAAGCATTGCGGACACCTCGGCCACCGTCACTCGCAGGCCGGTAGCACGTTCACGCATGTGCTCATAAGCCTGAGCTTCGGTCATGCGCTGGTAATCCACCAGCACGCGGATCGCCTTTTCAATCTGGCGGCGTGACTTGATGGTGGACTCGAGCTTGTCGATCTTTCCCTGCTGGCGTTGCTGAAACCCCTGCGATGCCCTGGCCAGTACCAGAGTGCTGAGAATGCCCGACGATCGAAACGGCTTTGTGATGACGCCATGGGACTTTGTATCCAGCAGCAACTTTAGCGTTGTTGGACTTTCGTAGTCCGAGAGCGCCACGAGGGCGGCATCCACCGCGCTGGCGTTCCAGGCGCTGCTGCCTTCGAGGTCTTGGGAGACCTGGAAGAAGATCACGTCCATACCAGTGGGCGGTTCGGCCGGGAATGGCCAGACCACCTTGAGTCGGCAGCCGATGCGCTGCAATTGCTGTACGACCACGTCGCGGTCTTCCCCGGGCGGGTAGACGACGGTGACGCTGATGCTGCGCAGGTCCTCATAGAGGCGACGAAGGCTGGAGCTCATGACCTCACCTCAACCAGAATTCGGAAAACCCGAAAGTAGACAGGTATGGGTCGGGTTTCACCGGTTCTGATGCCTCCCATGCGATGTCGAACTGTCCGTCGGCACGACAGATGCCGATGCGGGGCGTGAGCGCGCAGTGGTTGTTCTCTGCGTCCACTGTGACACATCCCTCGGGAGAATCGAAGGAAACGGCCCGCACGGCCTCCACCAACTTGCGTCGGTCCATACTGCCCGCACGCTGCAGGGCACGGGCAAACAGGTGCACCTGGGTGTATGCCATCTCTGACCAGGTGCTGGTCGGTCGGTCGCCAAAGCGCTGGCGCCACAGCTCCACAAAGCGCCGATTGCTCTCGTTCTGCACCGACCCAAAATACGTGGCCGAGGTAATATGTCCCTCGCACAGCGCAGGGCCAATCAGCCTAATCTCTTCCTCGGCCATCGAC
Organism: Rhodoferax sp. GW821-FHT07F03; assembly: GCF_059418745.1. Classification (NCBI taxonomy): domain Bacteria; kingdom Pseudomonadati; phylum Pseudomonadota; class Betaproteobacteria; order Burkholderiales; family Comamonadaceae; genus Rhodoferax; species Rhodoferax sp. GW821-FHT07F03. The sequence goes on along the minus strand of NZ_JBWKQM010000014.1, from coordinate 22,515 downwards.
AGGCTGGCAATCGGCATGGTTTTGGGGTCGAGCCCGAAGTCCCGGTACAGTTGATAAAACAGGCGAGCCGATTGCCCCACCAGCGTGGAGAACACCACATCTGGCTGCTGTGCCTTGATGTCGGCCAGCACTTCCTTTAGTTCGGCCGCGCCGGCCTCGATGGGTAGGTAGACCTCTTCGAGTATCTCTCCGCCATGCTGCTCGACCATATCGCGCATGATGCGGTTCGATTCACGCGGGTAGATGTAGTCTGCCCCGACCAGGAAGAATCGCTTACCCCGGTTCTGCATCAGGTAGGCGGCCAGCTGCACGCTATTCTGGTTCGGCACCGCCCCGGTGTAGATTACGTTGGGTGAATACTCAAAGCCCTCGTAAAAGGAGCAGTACCACAGCAGTGCATTGTTGCGCTCGATCACCGGCAGGATGGCCTTCCGGCTCGATGATCGGGAGCAGCCGAACACCACGATGACCTCGTCCTCCAGCAATAGCCGCGTGGCCAGCTTACGGTATTCCGCGATGTCTCCCTTAGGGTCATATGCGATGGGAATGAGTGGCCGGTCGAGCACACCGCCGAGCTGGTTGATCTCTTCTATGGCCAAAGCTGTACCGTAGAAGTGTTCGGACTCGGTGACGCCCGTAGCGCCCGAGCGGGAGAATAGAACGCCTACGCGCCAGCCGTCGTCCTGCGCTAGGGATGTGTCGTCAGACATGGCATTCCTTCACTGATCAAAAATGGCTTGCAACTGCCGGGAACTGACCGTATTTTGCAGCGACAGCATCAAAAGAATGCGCGCTTTGTAGGGACTCAAATTGTCGGCGAAAACCGCACCAGCAGCTTTGAGGGTGCTGCCACCACCGTCAAAGCCGTAGGCCGGCTGCACACGCCCATTAGGAACCCTAGTGGATATGACCACAGGTACTCCCTGCGCAATGCTCTCTCTGATAGCCTTGAACATGGCTGCGTTTACGTTGCCAAAGCCCAGGGCTTGAACCACAATTCCTTGCGCGCCTAACGAGACCGCAGTCCGCATCAGATCACCAGTGGCGCCCGCAAACATGGGAACGATCTCCACCCGGGGTAAAACCCCTACCCATAACGGCACATGGTGGCGGCGTGTGCACTTGCGCGAGAACACCACCCGGTCCTCGTCGATCACGCCGAGCAAGCCGAAGTCGCCGGACTTGAATGTTTCGACATCGGCTGTGTGAGTCTTGCTTGCCTCGCGGGCCGCGTTTATCTGGTTGTTCATAGCGATCAACACGCCCTGGCCACGCGCCTCATGCGCAATGCACACCCGCACCGCATTCAGAAGGTTACGCGGACCATCGAAGTCGGGCACCGACGCGTTGCGCTGCGCACCTACCAGCACCACCGGTTTGTCACTTGCGATGGTCAGATCCAGAAACCAAGCAGTTTCCTCCAGCGTGTCTGTGCCGTGCGATATGACTATCCCCACGATTTCGGGGCGCTCCAGCGCAGCTTCCACTGCGTGCTTGAGCTCCACCCAGCGCTCTGGCCCCATGTAATCGGAGGGTATGTTGAACAGATCCAGCACCTCCAGCCGAGCCCAGCGAGACATCGCAGGCACCGCGGCCAGCAGATCGTCACCCGACAGCGCGGGCACCGCGCCGCCTCGATGGGGGTCGACCTTCATGGCGATGGTGCCACCGGTCGAAATCAGCTGGCATAAGGGTAAGGGTGCCAAGGTAGACATCGGTTCTCCAATTAGCGACATGTCACACGCGCAGATGGTTGAACACAGATTCAAGAGCACCATCGGTCTTGGCCGCACCCTCATCGACCAGCTCGCCCTGCTTGAGGATCACGTAGCGGTCTGCTACCTTTAGAGCAAAAGGCACGTTTTGTTCCACAATCAGCATCGTAGTGCCATGCTGTTCGCGCTCTTGCAGTAGTGCATTGGCCAATTTATCAATCACCGAAGGCTGCAGGCCTTCCGTGATTTCGTCGAGTAGGATGACCGAAGGCCGCATCATCAGCGCACGCGCCAGCAGCAGCATTTTCTGTTCACCGCCCGACAGCGTTCCGGCGTACTGTTGCAGCCGACTTTTAAAGACAGGGAACAGGATCTCAACGGCAGCGAAACGCTCGTGAAACAAGGACTCCTGCGCCAAGCCCAGGCGCAGGTTGTCACGTATGCTGAGGTCTGCAAATAACGGCTGCTCCTGAGAAGCATAGGCCATACCTTGTCGCGCAATGCGGTGTGGCGGCATACGGGTGATATTCACGCCGTGCAGGTGGATTACGCCAGCCGTTTTGGAGAGGTAACCCATCACCGTTTTGAGCAGGGTGCTTTTGCCCATGCCGTTCTTGCCCAGCAGGGCCACCGCTTCGCCCTTTTCTATATTCAGAGTCAGGTCGCGTAACACCACGGATGCGCGGTAGCCGCTGGTAATGCCGTTCAGCACCAAGGCTGATGATGGATTCATGCTGCCTCCTTCGTCGCGTGGGTACTACCCGAATAAATAGTCTTCACCAGTGGCGAATTCACCACCTCTTGGAAACTGCCTTGCATGGCGATAGCCCCCTGGTGCAGCACCACGATGCGGGTGGAGATCATCTCCACAAAGTCGAGGTCATGCTCCACCAGCAGGCAGCACAGTCCGTACTGGTGCGCCAGAGAGGAAAGCACCTCGCCAATCTGCATGCGCTCGGTTTTGGTGAGGCCTGCCGTAGGCTCGTCGAGCAGTACAACGCGCGGCTCCAGGGCTAGCACCATGGCCAGTTCCAGTGCCTGTTGCTCGCCATGCGACAGATCCCGTGCAACGGTGGTCAGTTTGTCTTCCAGCGCCGTAGCACGAACTACGTGCAGTGCGTAGGGAGGTAGACGCAGAACGTTTTCCTGCCGCACCATCGAGGGATGCTCCAACCGCGCACCTGCAATACGCAGGCATTCCGCCACTGTCAGCGATTCAAAGATATTGGCATTTTGGAACTTGCGCCCCAGTCCTAGATGCACGCAGGCCTCCGGTGGTAACTTGCCGATGTCGCGACCGCACAACTCCACCGTGCCGCCGCTTCGTTCCGCGCCATCGCTCATGCAGCGCATTAGCGTGGTTTTCCCGGCACCATTCGGCCCGATGAGTCCGACCAGTTCGCCTGAGCGGGCCTCCAAGTCAATACCCTGCAGGACCTTTAGAAAACCGAAGTTCTTGGTTACGCCCTGCATGCGGATCGCCACAACACCTGCGGTGCCCGCAACTGATAGCGCAGGGCTTTGACGTTCCTCCAATACAGGGCTGCGAGCAGCGACCTGCGCCATGCCGAAAGGCTTGAGCAGCAAAGGGATCAAACCTTGAGGGAACAGCACAATGACTACGACAAATGCCGCCCCCAGAATCAGCTGCCAGGCGAAGGGCATGCTGCTGCTGAGATAGGCGGTGGCCACATTGATCAGCACGCCACCAACCAGTGGCCCCCACAAGGTACCCCGGCCGCCCAGTGCGACCCAGATGATGAGCTCGGTGCCTAGCGCGAAGCCCGCGAGTTCGGGGGCCACTACGCCGCTGAAAGACCCGTAGCCAAAACCCGCTAAAGCGGCCATGACAGCCATCGCCGTCAGAAGCGCTATTTTGATCAGCGAGGTGTTAATGCCCAGGTAGGTACAACGAACTTCGTTGTCGCGTATGGCTGCCAGCATGCGTCCCGCATCGCTGCGTACCAGCACCCAGCCGATTAGGCCAGCAACGAGCAGCATGCCCGCTGCAATCCAGTACCAGGCCTCGATGGAAAGGTCAAAAGTTTGGTACCCAGTCAGTCCCGAGCTGGATCCCGTCCAGTTGCCGCCGGATAGCAGCAACTGCGTGAGCACGATGGGCAATACCAGCGAAATCACCGTGGCAAAAAATGGCGACGCACCGCGATAGAACGACAGCCACCCGACCAGGAGACCCACGGCCGCGCTGGCTAGAACCGTTGCGCCGATAGCCAGCAGCACCGTGTACGTACTGAATCCGGCATGTGTGAATACCAGGCCGGCCGCATATGCGCCAATACCAAAGAAAGCCGACTGGCCGAAAGTCAGGTAGCCGGTGTAGCCCCACAAGATATCCACCGTGATGGCCGCAACGGCAAAAAAGAAGGCCTTGACGAGTATGTTCAGCAAATAGGTGTCGAAAACCCAAGGGCCAACCGCTATCAGCAGCAGCCCGAGTCCCCCTAGCAAGATGATGCCTTTGAAGGATCGGCCGCGCAGTGCGGGTCCACCGGCATGCCGTTCCGGATCGATATTGGTGGCGGTAGTGTTAGCCACGGGAAAACCCCTTAGGACGGATGCGCAACGTGACAGCAGCGAGGACAGCGATGGTCAGCCCGCCGAGAACCGGGTTGGCGTAGGTGCTGACAAGGACTTGAGCCGCACCAAAAACGATGCAGGTCACCAGTAAGCTGACCATTGAATGGCCAGATACCATGACCAACATGAAGGCGCTTACAAGCCACGGCAAACCCATGTTCGGGTCCACACTGGACAGCGGTGTGATCATGGCGCCGGCCAGCGTGCCAAGTCCGGCACCAAGACTGAAGGTAATGAAACGCACCATTCCCGAGTGGATGCCCAGGCTGCTTGCCAGATCTTCGTTCATGATCACAGCACGGGTGCGCACACCAAAGCGCGTGCCATTGAGCAAGCCGGTGAGTGCCAGACACAGCAATGCCGCTATGGGAACGAGCGCCAGTCGGTAGGCCGAATAGTCCACACCTAACACCGACCAAGTGCCCGACAGCGGTGCCTTGACAAACTGCACCTCGCGCCCGAAGGCAATCACTATCACTTGCCCGATCACAATACCTAGACCCCAGGTCGCCAGGATGGCATCGAGCGGCCGCTTGTAGAGTGGGTGCACGATAAGACCCTCCACGAGCATCCCTACGGCAATGCCCACCACTACAGCAAGGGGCCAGGCTAGCCATGGGGTGAGATGGAGTTGTGTAACTACATAGCTAGCGTAGCCACCAAGAGTCAGTAGCGCACCGTGCGCAAAGTTGACTATCTTCATCACCCCGAAGATCATCATAAGTCCTGCTGTCACGATAAACAGCATTGCGGCCGTTGTGAGTAAATCTAGCAATAGCACCATGGCGTACTCCTAGCGACGATGAAAAAGACAGATGGAATCAGCGGCAGCAGGCGCCGCAGCAACGGGTTGTTTCATTGAAAGTCTCCTTGGTTTTAAAAAACAATGGATGGATAGCAACGCATATGTCCATACCGCGTATTGCCTGCGCTTGGCATCAGGTCACTGCAATGGCTCCAGTGGTCTTTGAGCGCTTGGCTCAAGGAATGCAGGTGACGTCCCGCCGGGTACCTCCAGCTTGGCATCGTCTCCACGTTCTCCACCAGAGTGCAGACCTGACGATCGGATAAGTACGGGGTTTTCACCGAAAACATTTCAACTCCAAAAAGCAAAAAGCCCCTGACTGCGCTATGAACGCATGTCAGGGGCTTTTATAGCCGGTATGTAATCAGCAATGTTGCTGAGAAACTGCAGTGGTCAAACCAGAACAGCTCGCTGAATTATGACAGCCGTTCACACCGGCGTCAACCAATGGCGAAGGTGTATTCTTCGCAATTTCTACAATCAAACCAGGACAAGATAGCTGTAGTGTTGCACTTTCAATAGCCCATTACTGCCATCGCTAAGTGAGTTTCGCAGAGCCGAACATGCGTGTCCTCCATTCGCTTTTTCTTACCTTCAATCACTCTATCTGGGGGCACTGTTCTCCTGGATCGACGCTCGAAAAAGTCTCCAGGATACGAACACTTCCGTCTGATCGAATTTGACCTAAACGCATGGGAAGCGGTGTGTGCCGACTCTTTCCCATGCGTAGGGTTCCGCGCGGGCCGGTGATTGATACCTCGCCCAGCGCCTTGATGACTTTTATGGAATCCGTTGTGCCCACTGCTTCAACAGCTGCCTTGTAGTGGAAAAAGGCCTCGTACTGGGGCACGGAAAGTTCGTTGGGAGCCTTCAGCTCCGCACCAAATCGAACCAGCATGCGCATGCGAAACGACCGATTCTCTGCAGTATCGATAGATGGGAAGTAAGAGCCCGCCATCAAGACTCCCTTGGCTGCATCGCCCATTGTCCAGGCGGTACTTTCATCTATGGAGAGATTGCCGAAAGGCATCCTGAGATCAGCGTTCTTGATCTGTTGGGCGAGCGTTACGTTCGGCGCACCGCCGGCAGTGGCGCTAATCAACGCGTCAGGCCGGGCCGCTCGAATCTTCGCAATGATGGGTGCCCAGTAGCTGCTGTCCACCGGCAGGTATTCTTCGCCCACCACCTGCCCCCCATTGCGCCGTATGTACTGTCGGGCGAACTCAAGCATCCCGCGTCCGAATGCATAGTCACTGCCCACCAGAAAGTAAGTCTTTGCATTTCTATGTCGGGCGAGATAGTCAACCACAGGTGCCACCTGCTGTTCCGGCACCCAAGCATTCACATACATCCATGGGTTACATGAATGTCCCTCGTAGAACGAGGTATAGATGTACGGCAACCTCCCGCGCGAAATGATGGGTAGCGCGGCACTTCGGGCTGCACTGGTTTCCATTGCAATAATGGCGTTCACCTTCTTTTGGAATACCAATGTGTTGATTGCTTTCTCTGCACCCTCGGCTCCAGAGGCATCGTCTACGATCACTAGTTCAACTTTGCGCCCCAGGATGCCACCGGCGGCATTGATCTCTTCGACAGCCAGTTGCGAAGACTGCACTACCGCAGGAGCGATAACACTGTTGGCACCAGATAGACCGACGGCCACGCCAATCCTGATGGGATAGTCGGGTTGGGACTGTGCCGCCACCCCCCTCAAATTTACCATTATCGCGATGAGAAGAAGGCTGCGAAGTGTGTTCATGAGGATGAGCTGTGTCGGACTTAGCGCTGCGCAGAGGTTTGCAGCCGTGGTGCATGCTCAGGCGCGATGGGGGAGTGAGGCCATAACTGCTGATGACCTGAAACCACCACCGCCTTACTGGTGGCCATTCCAGTATCGGGCGCATGTGAGAGGTCATCTGAACTCGACCCTAAATGAAAGCTAGACACCAAACCGATCAGTCGCCGAGCCTGGTCTTGCAAACTATCTGCGGCGGCAGCCCCCTGCTCCACCAGGGCTGCGTTCTGCTGTGTAGCGTTGTCGAGTTCTGCAATCGCCTGATTAATACTGCGGATGCCGCTGCTTTGCGTGGTGGATGCGGCAGTTACCTCGCCAATCAGGCCAGACACTTTTTCGACACTGGTCAGTATCTCCGTCATAGTGTCACCCGCGCCCTGGGCCAGCCGCGAGCCCGTCAACACATGTGAAAGGCTCTCTGAGATCAGTTCCTTGATTTCTTTAGCGGCAGATGCACTGTGCTGTGCCAGAGCGCGTACCTCGCCGGCGACTACTGCAAAACCACGGCCGGCATTCCCTGCGCGTGCCGCTTCTACCGCGGCATTGAGCGCAAGGATGTTGGTCTGGAACGCGATCCCATCAATCACACCAATGATGTCGGAAATCCGCTTGGAAGAGCCGTTGATCTCACGCATGGTAGCGACTACCTGAGCCACTGCCTTGCCGCCGCGCTGCGCAACCTGAGCAGCATCGCCCGCTAATCGGTTTGCCTGCTCCGTCGCTTGTGCACTATTTAGGAGGTTGCCCGCCAAGTGATCGAGAGAGCTTGCAGTCGCCTGCAACTGCGAGGCCGCTTGTTCAGTCCGCTGGCTAAGATCGAGGTTACCGGCAGCGACCTCGGAGCTGGCCGTCTCGATACTGACGGCTGCGTCACGGATGTCGGCAACCAAGCTACACAACCTGCGCTGCATGGTATCAATGGCCTCTAGCAGTCGACCGATCTCTCCCTTACCTGCGTCTTCGATCACGTTGTCCAGCGCACCATCCGCGATGCGCTCGGCGATTCTCATCGCTCGCTCCACCGGCCGCTGAATGCTACGTGCGATCCGCCAAGCGACAAATACGCCAACTACCACGGCCGCCAGAGCGAGCAGTGCGCCGACGACTGTGGCGCGCTGGATATTCTTACCTACCTCCGTAGCCAGTGCGACATTCCGCTGGGTATGCAGTGAAATGAGCTGATTGACTTTGCCCCGCCACTGGGCTTCGGCAGGACGGAGTTCCTGGGTCAACGTTGTAGTGGCGTCGATGTTGGCACCAGCTAGCCCTTGCTTGGCTGCCTGCTGCACCAACGCTATGCCCCGTGCACCCAACTCAACGATAGCGACCGCAAGCTGGCGCTCGTCTGCCTGGGCATCGGTCATGGACATCGAAAGCGCTTGCTCGGCGCGGATGTACTCCGTACGGGCCTTCTCTAGAGTGGCACCTTCTGCCTTGAGTTCTTCAACATCGGTCAGCAGCACGATGGAGCGAACCTGCACGGTCATCAGATTAATGTTGTCTAGCAACTCACGGGCTAATGCGGCACGTTGATTGTTCACCTCAACGATCTGTTTTACCTGCTGACCTACCTGATGTGAGGACCATGCATCCATAGTTGCAACCGTCAATATCAACGCCAACAAACATCCAAAGCCAAGGGTTAGTCGAGCCGCAATGGAGTGGGTGTATGTTGGCAGCATGGGAGATCCTTCGGTTGGGCTACGCTGCGTTGCTGCGCCGAGTGTGCGCATCAATGCTTTGCACCGCTTACTGCGTACTATGGTCCTGGGTAGTGGAATACACGGATCCAAGCAAGCAGACATAGCGCTACAGGCTCGTGCCATGGTTGTGTCTTGTTCTTGTGAGTTCCAAGGGAACCCAAAAGGAAATGGATTTGTATTGGACTACTGAGTCCTACGATAGGCACTGGCCAGTCAGCGGCGTTCGCGCGCGAACACCACTGACGGCAACCGCCTTACTTCAGGTCAGGACACTGAGCACCAGGATCGACGCCCTTGAAAGTCTGCAAAATCTTGATCGTGCTGCCGGTCTGAATCTGACCCAGGCGCATAGCGAGCGGCGCGTGGCGGCTCTTATTCATGCTGACCTCGCCGCGGGGACCGGTGTAGGACACCTCACCCAGCGCCTTGATGATCTTGTCCTTATCCACGGATCCCACTTTCTCTACCGCCGCCTTGAAGAGATAGAACGCCTCGTACTGTGGCTCGGAAAGCTCATTCGGAGTCTTCAGGTCGGTGCCAAATTTCTTCGTCATGGCATCCATGAATTTCTTGTTCTCCGGCGTATCAATTGTCGTGAGGTACGAAGCCGACATGTACATGCCGGATGCCACATCGCCCATATTCTTCGCGGTGGCTTCGTCGATGGCCAAGTTGCCATACGGGAGGTTAAGGCCAGAGCCTTGCAACTGCTTAGCCAGCGAGACATTAGGTGCACCGCCAGCCGTGGCGCTGATCAAAGCATCGGGCTTGGCCGCACGGATCTTGCTCAACACCGAGGTCCAGTCGGAGCCATCTATGGGTAAGTATTCCTCGCCTACGACCTTGCCGCCGTTCTTTTCGATGTACTTCTTGGTGAAGTCCAACATGCCGCGCCCAAAGGCGTAGTCATTGCCCACGAGAAAGAAATTACGAGCTTTGAGGTTGGACCAAAAATAGTTAACGACGGGGGCGACCTGTTGTTCCGGCACCCAGGCGTTTACGTACATCCAGGCGTTACACGAGCGCCCCTCATAAAAGGATGTGTAGATGTACGGCACTTTGCCGCGCGATACGATGGGTAACGCGGCATTGCGGGCAGCGCTGGTTTCCATAGCAATGATGGCGTCCACCTTTTTCTGGAAGACGAGGGTGTCAAATGCCTTCTGCGCACCGACTGCGCCCGAAGCATCGTCCACGATCTCAAGCTCTACCTTGCGTCCGAGAATACCGCCAGCAGCGTTGATTTCTTCGATCGCCAATTGCGAGGACTGCACGACGGCAGGAGCCACGACGCTGTTGGCGCCCGACAGGCCTACGGCTACACCGATGCGTATCGGATCTGCCGCTTGGGCTTGCAGCGCAAGCGAAGCTGCCATCGCAATGGCACCGAAGCGCACAGTGGAAGTTAGTTTTTTCATAAAAAGACTCCTTGGTTTGGGGGTGAAAGAAACAGGTCGGCATCAACTTCAATGCCTAGGCAACGGCCAGCCGGTGCCAAGCATCGGGTCGTAAAGGTCGTCGCGGCGGTCTCGAAGTACGTGGTTGAAGGCATTGAGTTGCCGTTCCCGGCGCGTAGCCTTCAGGCGGATCTGTGCCAGGAGTACCTCTTCTGCGTCTATTGATGCAGGGCCAGCTATTGGCCAGCCCTGGGAGTCGACGATCAGGCTCTGGCCTATGAATAGCTGCTCGCGCTCATTGCCTATCCGGTTGGCGCAAACGATATTCAGCGCATTGCTGTGGGCGCTGGCCATGGCCAACGTATTGGCCATGGCTGGACGGTGAGCCGGCTGTCCGGACATTGGCACCCAGTTGGTAGGCATGGCCACAATGTCGGCACCTTGCATTGCCAATAGGCGATACACCTCAGGGAACCAACCGTCGTAGCAGATCACTACGCCCAGGCGCCCCCACTCTGTGTGAAACACAGGCAGACCTCTGTTGCCAGCCTCGAAGTAAAGATGTTCGTCACCCCACAGGTGCAGCTTGCGGTAGGTGCCCAGCCAACCCTTAGGGCCAATGATCACTGCCGAGTTGTAGAGACGATCCCCGTCTCGCTCAGCAATGCCTGCGACGATGTGCACCTTGCATCGCTGTGCCACATCTATCCATGCCCTAGTGGCCGGACCTTCCGGCACAGACTCCGCCAGCGAAAAGGCCTCTGCCCGACTGGTAAAGACGTAGCCCGTGTTGGCCAGTTCCGGCAGCACTACGAGCGCTGCACCACCAGCGGCCGCGCGCTCGATCAACGCTACGGAGCGCGCCACGTTCGCATCCTTGTAGCCGATACGCGGCTCCATCTGAACGCTCCCCACGGTGATGAGATGCTCAGCCGAATTCAGCGCGGGAGTGGTTCCCAAATCAGACATTCAAACTCCAAAAAGCAAAAAGCCCCTGACCGCGCTGTATGCGCATGTCAGGGGCTTTCATAGCCGGTATGTAATCAGCAATATTGCTGAGGGCTTCTCTGGCTAAACCTGGGAAGTGCTAAGAATTATGACAGCGTAAAAAAAATGCGTCAACAAATTGCAAGGGGTATTTAAATATTCAGAATTTCTACGCCATCAGCAGGAATGGAGAGATTAACCGCCCCGGCTCTTGAGCAGACTCAAATCTCTGTGAAGATTAAGCCATAAAGAAGTCGAAAATATTTTCTACCGAGGTCTGCAAACGTACTGTCCGAATGACACAGAGCACCGAGGCGAATATGGAGGCCCCTTTCATTCGCTAGGTTGCGCGCAGGCCGCATCATCCCATCTGGATCTGCAGACCGTCCGTCACGCGTTCGCACAGGCGCAATGCGTCCTCGCCGTTTTCCGCTGTGGCGATGACGTAGCCCACGCGGTCGGCAGAGCTTTCAACCCGTGCCACCACGTCACCCGGAGCGAGATGGAGTTCTATACGCGCAATACCCTGTTCGCCTTGCCAGCGCTCCAGCCCAACGATCGCGCGCACGGTTCCAGGGCGAGGCGAGAAGTATCGGATCGCTGCGCCGCCCCGCAGAGTCGGCGCAACATCAAGTTCCGGCGTGGGCAGTCCCAGCGCTCCCGCCACGGCGGCGCCTATAAGATCGACGCCAGTCGAGCGCCGCACGAGCTCCTGGATAAAGTCGCCGCCCAGGCGCGTGTGCGTCTCTATGATTCGCGGTCCGCTCGCCCCCCATTTCAGTTCGGTGTGTGTGGGGCCTTCGGTGATACCCATCACCAGGAGGAAGGTCTCAACGAAGATCTCAATCTCGCGCGTCTGCTCCGCATTCAGGGAAGCCGGGAACTGGTGCGAGAGCTCCACATGCACGTTGGCGCCGACGTGATCGCCGAACAATCCCTTCTGTACGACTCCGAAGGTGCGGGCATGACCGTTGCGGCTGATGGCCTCCACCGAAAATTCGTGCCCGTCAACGAACTCCTCCAGCAGCAGCTCTGCCTCGTACTGCGCGGCCTGTGCGTCGTCGGGGGGGTTATGCAGAATTCTGACACCAGCGCTGCCCGAGCCATCGCGAGGTTTAACGACGATGGGATACCCATGCGCCCGGCCAAAGCACCGCACATGCTCGATTCCACACCCAAGCGACGTGGCCAAAGGACTAAAGCCACGCGAATGCAAGTGTTCACGCATCGTCGCCTTGTCAATGGTCGCACTCACGACGTCGACCGGATTGCAACGTAAGCCCAGTCGAGCTGCGGCGCGCGCCGTGGGCAGCAACGCTGTCTCGGCAAGCGTGAGGATGCCGTCGAACGGCTCCGCAGCATGTAGGAGTTCGAGGATGTCGAGATGACCGTCATCTATTTCGAAGTTCCAAACCAGCATCTTGGAAATGCCGAGTCCCACGAGTTGCTGAATTTTCGATTCTCGATGAACGACGAAAAGGTCGACGCCAAGCGCGAGGGCACGCTCGGCCAAAGCACGGCTGCAGCCAATGCTGAGGAGACGGAGAGGACGTGTTATGGTTTTGGACATGGCTGCTTTGTGGAAAACGGAAGACAACGTCAGCCGCGCAGGTCGGGCACCAGGGCCAGCGCTACGTCGAGCACGGCTAACCCGAAGGCTCGAGTGGCCGCCGTAGCGTCGGTGCCGTCCACGCGCGGTCTATCGGCGATTTCCTTGAAAGGCAATTCGATGGTCAAGGCCAGTGCATCGAACTGCTGTACTACCCACGGAATGCATTTACGTAAGCTGGCGTGATCGGGCCGGTCGACGGGGTAGCCGCGTTCAGTCTGAAAATCTGGCGAGCGCTCGAGCAGCGCGTTGTCGAACGCAAGGCGCAGCGCCTGTAGCCGAGGTGTCCAGGCTGGGCTTCCATCAGCACCTACGGAGAAGATGTGAGGCAGGACTTCGTCGCCGTGGAAATCAACTAACAGATCGACTCCGAGTGCTTGCATGCGTGCGCGCACGAAGCCTGTTTCCGGGGCTTCGGTGTAGTCACGGTCCCAACATCGGTTGAGGTTGGCGCCGCGGGCGTTGGTGCGCAGATTGCCCAAGCGCACACCATCCGGATTAATATTTGGTACCACGTGTACCGCGACACCGCCATCTGCCCAAGCCGAGCGCAGATTTCCGCACAAGGCGCGCACGATGGCCTCGACACAATAGCCGCCCTGCGATTCGCCCGGGTGCTGGCGAGCCATGAACCAGAGGCGCGCGCGCGGAGCGGCGGGAGCGAACGTCAGCATTCGGATCGATTCACCCAGCGCTGACGACCCGAGTGATTCGACACGCGCTCCGACAGCGGTCGCCAGCGCAATGGCGGCATCTTCTGCAGCACTATCAAAGGTTGGGTAGTAAGCGAAGCGAAGACGACCGAGCGAGCCCGGTGCATGGAAAACCAATGCATCGTCCTCGACATCTGTCGTTATGCGATGCCATGCCGAGCTTATCTGTTCGTCTATTTTCATGCAGACGCGGTAGTCGATCCAGCCCTTCGGGTATGACGACTTGGACAATCCTTCGATACGAACGTCGATGCCTTGTTCCGGGATATCTGCGAGCTCGAAGGCAAACCATTGGGTAATGTCGGCGGCGTTATCGGCGCGCAGGCGCAAGCGAAGCACAGGGCCGTCGGTATCGCCGATCTGTTCGATGGCCGCAGCTTCGAAGTCTGTTTCTATGTGCATAAAAAGATGTTTAGTGGGTTAGAGTGAACATGTCAGAGCCCCACGTTTGGAGTCTCTGCACGCAATGTCCGGATATCCTGTGCTGCTCTCGCGGTACCTTCCAGATCGTCCAAGAGCAGTTGCGCAACGCGCGCTGCATGCGCTGCATTGAGCACCAGGTTGCTTGTCAATAGAAAAACACCTTGTGTACTGTTGCCGATTGCGAATAGTCGCCGTGCTATACCGCGTTCGCCGCGCAGGCGGTTGGTGCGCGGATCGACGTCGACGCCGCCGAATGGGTGCCGTCGTGCCAGACCGGAGGCCAGCAACCGAGGGTAGAGGTCACTACCGCTGGTGTCGGGGCCGCCGACCAGACCGGTGCAATTAACCAGCACGGGCACACGCAGGATGCGCGATGGGGTCAATGACCGCAATTCAGACCCGAATCGCAGCTCGAAACTGTGTTGGTCGTGTCGCACGTCCTCCAGCGGCCATAGATTCTTGATACGACCGGCATTCAGCAGGTCGGCCATCTTGCGGGCGTTCTCAATCGGAATGGCAACGCGGTATCCCATGTAGGCGCCGTACGCGCCACGCATCAGCGTTCGCCGGTCACCTTCCGGCAGCGCGTTCCAAAAATCGGAGACGTAGTCGTTGAAGGGAATGAGTGCGTCCTGCCACGACTTGCGCAGACCGGCCTCGCGCTCTTCAACGAATGCGAGAAATGCCTGCGTGGGTGATAACTCTGGCCGTGTGATCCTACTCACAGGCAGTCTTCCGCCTACAGCGCGAGCGACTTCCCGCAGCATGATCCGCATCAGTCGCTTCAACGTAAGGGTACCCGCGCCGCCCATGCGCGCCAGGCGGGCGGCCTCGAGCGTCGATGGCGACAACACGTGGTCGCCCTTTCCGCCACCGGCCATTGGCAGCTGCCCCGAGCGCGACGCCATGAAGATCGGGCCCCGGTGGCCCTGTTGTGACAGAGCGATGGCGGTATCGACCGCACTCAGGCGGCTGCCCAATAGCGCAACCGGTGCGTCAGGTCCAATGCGGCAGGAGAGTCCTTCGTTCGGATATGGCAACGCGATATAGCCCGGAAGTCCTTCGAAACGACGATAAGTAGCTGACGGTCCGTTGCCTGTGGCGAAAACGACCGAACGACTCAGAAAGCTCTTGCCAGTAGACAGCTCCACGGCGTATGCATCACCCGATTCCGCGACTTCCATGACCGTAGCGCGCACCTCCCGCACACTCCACCCTTGGACCTTCAGCGCGGCGACTGTACGTCGAAGGCGACTGACGAGGTAGTCGCCGAACAGGGGCCGTGGTGCATAGCCGTCCGGATCGAGTGGCACCCCGGCATGGCACGGCGCGAGCCGACCTGCGGCGCGTTCATCGGCAAACCATCTGAAAAATTCTTGTAGGTCGTCGGCACGCACCGAAATCGAGGCGTTTGAGCGATTGAGTAGGTTGCTGCTGGCGTCGCGCCCGTAGGCGATACCCCGACCTGGCTCCGCAGCCGGGTCGGCGATGACAATGCTGCCGCAAAATGAGCGGGAAGATGCTTCGAGGTTCGCGAGAAACGACACGCCCACGGCGCCGCAACCGACGAGCACGATGTCACACAATTCGCGCCGAGCGCCGACTTCTCGCTCGATCAGTCCAGCGCTCACGAAGCCCAGACCGTGCGTTGGGTATGCCAAGCCACCAGCTCATCGCAGCGCGACTGCAATTCTTCGGCGGTGTCAGCGTGGTAGACGAAACTCGCGACCTCAGCATTTGTCATCGCCGGGCCGGCATAAGCGCGGCCGGACTCCCCGTAAGGAGTGTATTTGACCACCCAAGGGATATCGCATGAGCGTGGCATCGCCTTGAGCACAGCGTGCTGCGGCGGCATGAGTATCCGTCCGGCCATCCTCTCCTGTCGCTGCGGCTTCCAGTTGTCTGCATAGCCGGGCAGACAACAGCAGCGGACATATTCCATCTTCAGATCTATTCCCGTGGCGGCGATGATCTCGTCATTGATCGCGCCGCCGCCGATACGCGCAGCCACCTCGCACAACAGAAGATCGCCGCCGTCCTGCAGCAACTGCGCGTGAAACATCATCGTCGGTGCGGCAGGTAGTGCAAGCGCGACCAGGCGCGAGACAAACGCTTCGACCGCCTGGCGCTCCGGATCATCGGCCGCTAGAGAGTACGTGCCGACTGGAAGGCCTTTCATGAAATCAAGTGTCGTGTTGATGTACTTAGCTACCTGCATGAAGGCCGGGCGGCCCTTCACCACGAGTCCGTCGATACGAAACATCCGACCGTCGCAGAACGTTTCAACGAAAAGTTGAGGTCGGAAATCCGTCGCGGCGATGGCGCCGCTGGCGAGATATTCGTCGAGTTCAGTGTCACTCCGTAATACGCCGACTTGCGCAGAGCCACGTCCTGAAATCGGCCGCACAATGACCGGTAGTCCGTTAGCACGGACGAAGTCCAGCAAGTCAAAAGCATTCTCGACACGTGCGAATAGCGGCGTGCCCAGCCCGGCAGCACGAGCTCGCTCCTTCATTAGCAGCTTGTCGCGCCAAGCCCAAGCGTTAGCTTCGGAGTGACCCGGGATGCCGCAGCGTTCACGGATACGCGCCGTACGCAGCACGTCGACTTCCGAAAGCGAAACGACATTACGCAGCGGCGTCGTCGCGTGTATTTCGAGCGCACGCTTTTCCGGCAAGTCACTATGCTCGTAGTTGCGGAAGGTCTCAACCCGACCAAATGCGCCGTTGGCATGCGCCTCGATGCGACGTCGAGCCTCGTCGTTGTCGGCGCCAGTAAACAGAATGGCAGCCGGCCCCACAGAACGCCGCCATTCGGCGGCCGGGGTAGACATCAGGACTTTCGGGGTGACGAAAAGAAGATTGCTCATAACGATCCAGCGTCAACGGACGCGCTTTCCAAAGTGTGTATAGGTCAAGGTCAATCAGGTCGTTCAGCGCATTGATTTCAGGATTCGACGGTTTCAAGCACAATTTGCATTAAGTCGCGTCCTTGTTCAGCAGCGCTTACTGCTTCTTGCGCGGAGGTGCCGACGGCCAGGCAATAGCCCAGTCGCTGGCTGGAACTCATAGCTGGCGCCACGCGGCTGCCCGCCTTGGCGTCGACATGCACCGAGATGACGCCCGGCAGCGCCGCAGCGCGATCTACGTTCGCAATCTCCACGACTACCCCAATCTTTGGGCTCGACAGAAAGCGAATCGCCGCGGCCGCGGCTTTTACCGACAACGGATCAACACGCTGTCCGCGCAGTCGCGCGAACGTTTCACGATAGACATTGCGGCCGGTCACGAGGTGCACAAGTTCCCATATCTGGTCGCCTCCCGGACGGGTCTGCGTTTCAATGGCCTTCGCCCCGAACGGAGTCAGGCGGAATTCAGAGTGGCAAGGTCCGTTCCGATGTCCGATAGCATCGAGAACGTTGACCGCTGCGGCGCCGAGCGTAGCGAGCTCCGCTGGCGAGCGTGGGGCCGGGACTACGTGCCCGAGTTCGATGAAGTGCGGTGCACCGGTCGTTAGCTTCTCGGTAACAGCGAGCACTTCGTGTACACCGTCCGCGCTCAGCGTTTCGACGCTAAATTCGGGTCCCTCAACGAACTCTTCGACGAGGATTTCGCCGCCGTGGGCGTCGGACGCACGCCGCCACGCGGGTGCCAGTTCGTCAACCGCACACACGAGCGCCACGCCGCGGCTGCCGCTTGCACCTACTGGCTTGACGATAATCGGGCCATTGATCTGCTCTAGGAACTCCCGCGCGTCGTCGAGGCTAGCGCAGCGTTTGTAGCGCACGCCGTTGCACCCAGCGATGCTCAGGGCGTCGCGTGTCGCAGCCTTGTCGCTTGCGATGCGGATCACGGCCGGGGGATTCCAGCACACACCCAAGGCCTCGCCGACCGCCGCAGCGGCGATCAGCCAGGGCTCCTGGAACGTCACAACGCTTACATACGGCTCGTGACAGTGCGCGTTGCGGGCGATGGCGACGATGCTTTCGATATCGTCATGTTCCGCCAGGAACACGTTGCTCACAGATGCGCGCTGACATTCTGTAAGACCCTTGGTGCTCTGAATCAGGTCAGCGCGGCAGTCGAATTCGGCCAGCCATTCCACGCTGGAATCACGGCCTCCGAGGATAAGAATTTTGCCGTTTGTAGTCATGTATTGGGTCAAAAAACGGATCAGAACAAATTGCTTCGAATGGCGACAAAGACCAGTGCCAGCGCGGGCGCCAGCAGCAAGCCTGTATAGAAGCGCGAGATGACGAGATAAACCGCAAGCATTGCGACAATGAGCACCTCGCGATGCCCATTCGTCAACGACGAGAATCCGCCCGGAAACAGCATCCCTACCACCATCGAGGCGATGCAGCATGCAAGGAATGCCCGGTTGAAACGATCCATGGTGGGCGAGATCTCACTATCCCTGCGACGTCGTCCCAGCAGCGGTATCAGGCGCAACGCCAGCGTCAGCCCTCCGGCGAGACAGATCGCGGCCCATACGGCGAGGTGATCCGTCATCACTACTGCTCCCTCGCTTGCCGCAGGCGCAGTCCGACCGCCGCAAGCCGAGGCAATACAGCGAACAGACCGGAGAGCGCGAGCACCATCAACAATGGCCCGAAACTGCTGTTCAGGCCAGCGGCGATCGGTGTCATCGTCGCGCAAATCAGCGCAGCCGTTATAAAGGCGGCATCGCCCTTGGCGTCAAAGATACGGCCCACTAACAGCATTGCGACCATCACGTCCAGTCCGTCGACCCAAACGGGAGTGGCGAAACTTCCCAACAGGTTGCCGATCGCCGTGGAGACGACGGCGGCACCATACAGCAGGATGCACGACACCGCGAGTTCGAATTCCTCGCGACCCGGGTCTATAGTCTCTATGTCGGTCTGACGTCGCAGTTTGAAGCCGCTGAATGACAACCCGCTGAGCATAGAACACCAGATCGCAAGCCGGCGTGTCGGCACCTCGTGCATATAGCTGACGACGCAGAAGGACATGAACAGCAGCCGCAAGTTGATGATCAATACGGCCAACCCGACCAGCAAGAGGCCCGCTCCGGCCTTGAGCATGGCGATCATGACAAGCTGCGCTGGTGCCGCGAATACCAGCGCAGTCGTCGCAACGGCGTCGAACAAGCCAAACCCCGCTCCGCGCGCGGTCGCACCCACGGTCATGAACGATACGATGATCGAGCCGAGCAGTGGCAGCGTCGGCTCAGTCGCCGAGCGCAGCGTGGCGAGATCGAAGCGAGATTGAGCCCGCGTCGTTCGCATGGCGTCAGAACGAAACCGGCTCGTTGAGCCACGACTCGTCGGCCGCCTCAGCTCTCGACGGCGTCAACGAACGCCCGGCGCACGGCCCCTTTACGCACAAGCCGGAGGCGTCGAAAAGCGCGCCGTGCACGCTGCAGACCAGATAGTCGCCTTCCGTACTGAGCGGCGACAACGCGTCCAGACGGGCACCGTTGTGCGGGCATGAGTTGACGAAGGTTTTAGAACCAGCGGGGCCAGTGACAATGATCGTTCCGGCACCGTTCGCCGTACCGAGCGAGACCGTACGAACGTCGCCCCTTATTTGCGAACAGGCCGAACCGACTGTCAGAGTACTATCCACGAATTTGCGCTCGCTACTGTCGTAGCGGCCGCGGAAATCGATCGCTTTGTCCAGGAAACGTTGAAAATCACAGGTGCGAACAAACTCCTCGACTATCGCCGCGCCAATGTAGCCCGCCTCACCGAGCCGCCGCAGGACTTCCTCGAGCGGGAAATCACCATCGCCGATGGGCACGTGTGCGTGGTTGCGGCCCTTCATGTCGGCAATGTGTACGTTTGCCACATGCGGTGCAATACGGACCAGCGAGTCAAGGAAGTCCGATTCATTGTCGTAACGCGAGCGCAAGTGGATAACGTCGAGAGTCACCTTCGCGCCGGTGGCTAGGCACAGTGCGATCTGCTCCTCGACGGAATGGACTATGTAGGAGGGACGCTCGTCGCCCATATTTTCTAGGCAGACCTGCACGCCCTTCGAGGCCGCGTCAAGCACGACCACACATAGCGAGTCGTGTAAATGGCGGTTAAATATTTCCGCAGTCTGCCCTTCGTGATAGCCAGGATGACACGTGACGAGGCGGGAACCGATGTCTGCCGTGAACTGCACGGCACGTCCGAGTAACTCGATCGACTGGCGGCGCTCCTCCTCACTTTTCGCAGCGAGGTTCGTCGCGTCGCCGAACCAAGGCGCGTGCACGCTCAGCCTAGCCCCAGTGCGGCGAGCTGTCTCACGAATGCTGGCGACGATTTGTCCGTAGCGTGCATCGTCGCACTCGAACACAGCTGACTGGGCGTCCTCTGACAATTCGATCTCAACGGCATCGAAGCGCTCACAGAGGAACGCGACGGCCGCCGCCACATCGGCTACTGCGATGGCGGTGTTGGTCGGGTGGTGTAGAACGTTTGTTGAAAAACCAATAGTAGGCATGTAGGTTCGCATAGCGGCATCTGGGATGGAGGTTGGCGTCATAGATGAACTCCTTCTGCAAGTAAGACGCGATCAAGGGAGCGGCTGACACTGGAACACTGTGCAATATGAAGGTTCGTCGCCTCGGAGAACGAATATCCGACGGTCTCAAATTTGCCGAGGAACTCCTTCGCATCGGCATTGATATGCTCTGACGCTTCGGTGGTCTTGTACGCGCGACGTAACAGGTCAGCCAAGACAGGGATGTCGGATTCGGTAAGGCTCCTGCGAGTCAGCTCTTGCACGCCAATGCGGATCAACTCTCCCTGGCTGTCTGTTCGTGCGTTTGCCGAAATTCCACAATCTCGCAAGCGTGCGCAGTACTTATAGGCTTCGCCATTCTTAAAGCCGCCGATCAGAACCATGTGCGACGCGGTAGCTTGTCCATCTGCACGCCGCCTGACGGAAAAACCCAAGTCGGAAAGCGCATCAGCTAATGCGCGCGCATTGGCGACGACTTGTCGCGCGTAATTCTTCGCATGAGATTCCATCTCAAGCAATGTCACGTGCAACGCCAATGAATGATGCGTATGTTGACTGGAGACTACGTAGTTGCACATCGCCTGCTCGACGAGCCGACCGACCGACCACCGGGCGGACATGATTATTCCCTTATGCGGGCCGGGAAAGGTCTTATGAGTATTGCCTTGGAGAACGTCAGCACCTTCCCTAACGGGATCCTGGAATTGACCGCCAGCGATGAGACCCAGCGTATGTGACGCGTCATAGACGATCTTAATGTCGCTGCGCACGGCGGCGCGCAGTGCACTCACGGGTTGCGGAAACAATGGAGCGCTGTGATCTAGGAAAACGAGCGAACCGTCAGGTAGCGCTTCAATTTGGCGCGCCGCGTGCTCCGCATCGATCGTGCATGCGGCTTCGTCCCAAGCAAAATGCATCGAGCGACGACCGAGTGCGGTCACCAGACCACTTGTCGCAAAATGGCCGTTGTTCGATGGAGAGATCGATAGCACGACGGCGCCTGGCTTCGAGAGCGACAGCAGTGTTCCGAGCGTCGCGTGCAGCCCCGACAACGGTCGGAACTCGACCGCTTCGACTCCGAACAGCACGCGCGCTGCACACGCTGCACGCCGCTCAAGCGCAGTCACGGCCGGCAGTCCGTCCAGCATGAGGTCACCTTTGACGAAGTCCAGACCCTGTTCTCTGCGCTCACCCTCGACCCCCAGGAGGTATCGATGGGATAGAGATGTACTCTGGATACCGCAAGCCAGGGCAGACATTCTGTTTTCATTCGCCGTCAGCGGAATGGAATTTTCCACACGACGTTCTTCGTCCCTGAGGCCGTACAGCAAGTCCCGCAATGCGGTTGACATTGCATACATATTTTTATTTGAAAGCATGTTTCCCTGATGCGTTAAAACTGAGCAGTTGACCCAAATGACTGTGAAGCCATCAAGCCTGCTGCATTTGATATGTCGTTGGCGATTTGATATCCATCGACACCCCAATTCCATGCATAGAAACTCATAGAGAGTACGACGCACGCAATTCCAAATGCAGTCCCCAAAGTGCAGACAAAGCTGGGTTGAAAGAGCCCGCAGATAGAAGATTCCATCGTAGTGGTGATGGAGAATTTGGCCATCCTCACAAAGGTGGATTACTGGGGGTGTTTACAGAACTTTATGTAATGAGAAGTAGCAGAGGACTTGGCCATTGGCACCGGGGTCAGTAATCCATTGCTGGGGAATACCGTTCCGCGCACACGATGTGCGAGACGGAGTTTGTTACATCAAGATGTGTTCGCCGTAAGCGCCATTTCTACAAGTACTAGACGCAATTGAAGCAGCCAGTGAAACTAATAGCTCTTGCTACTCTGAGCAAAAAAACAACATGCACTCGGCTAGGCAAAGATTACTGAATCGCCTCAGGTTTGAGGTGGCTCAAAATTCTGAGAGGATTGAGCCATGACGAAGTCAAACAAGTTTTCACCCGAGGTACGCGAGCGTGCCGTGCACACGGTGCCAGCGCACCGAGGCGAGCGCCGATCTCTGTGGGCTGCCATTGAATCGATTGCCCCCAAGACTGGTTGTGTACCGAAGACATTGAACGGACGGATCAAGCGCGCGGAGCTAGAGACAAGCGTTGGAGAAGGCGTCGCGATCAGCGAAGCGCAGCGAGTGAAGGAGCTGGAGCGTGAGGTCAAGGAGCTGCGCCGGGCTAACGAGGCTGTAAAAAAATCCGGTTCCCACACGCGCAACTATGGCGTTGCCCTGTGCGCAGATCGAGTTTCGTGA